>JAZDMF010000217.1:0-2191 GCA_043801235.1 Bacteroidota bacterium
TAGTTTTTCCTACTTTTGCATTCAATAATCAAATTAAAAACAGAAAATATGAAAAGAAAAATTACTCTTTTATTTTCGTTAATGCTTTGCTTAAGCATTAATTTATCCGCTCAAGCCCCAGTACCAAACGGAAACATGGAAAATTGGGCTGATTCAATTACATGTCAGAACTGGACAACAAATAATTACAACATAGGTGGATTTATTTATTACAGTTTCGTTCATCAGTCGACCGACGCCCATGGCGGAACATATGCGGCAGAAATAAAAACCATAAACATTCCGGTGCTTGGCAACATGAGTGGCATTATGACACTCGGATCCTATAACTTATTAACAGGAATATCCGGCGGCATCCCTATCAGTGGCAAACCTGTAACACTTGAAGGATATCTTAAATACGCTCCCATTAATAACGATACTATGGCAATTATCGTGGTTATGACAAAATGGAACGGCGGTTCAAGGGATACCTTAGTTTTATAACGGAGTGATGGCAATGAACAGCATTTCCACATATACTTTTTTTGATATACCTATTACTTACGATCCACCCGCTTCTTCGCCCGACACTGTGAACATTATTGCTGTATCTTCTGCAGGTTATGCACCTCAGTTAGGAAGCACGTTATACATTGACGATCTTTCTTTTGTTTACGATAACCCGGGTGTTCAGGAATATTCTGACGGAAATTCAATATCTGTATTCCCAAATCCCACTGCTGGCTTCATAAATATACTGTTAGATGGAGGCTGCAATACCGTTAAAGTTTATAACATAGTGGGAGAGGAAATATTCCGTCGGCAAACATCCGTAAAGAACCTGAATATTGATCTTTCAGGATTTCCTGCCGGCGTTTATATGCTGGAAGTTTCCGGCGGCACTGTAAAATATTTTAAGAAAATTATTCTTTCGAGGTAATAGCACAAACAATATTCATGGAAAGGGATCTGAACAGGGTTCCTTTTTTTTCAGAATTCAAATGATAATTTATTGTCGAGTGAATAAATTGTATTGACAACACCTTCCGGAGGATCGGTATCATAATAATGATTATACCCCAGCGAAAAAGAAAATTTTCCGGATATTTTTATTTTCAAATCGGTTTGGGCAGATATCCTGAAATCACTGAAATTATTGATCATCGGCTGGTAATATGTGGTATTCACAAGGCTCAGAACATCATTCAGCTTCCATGAAAATGAAACATAACTGCTGATGCGGTGATTGCGGTTTATTTCAGAATTCTGTTCAATTTCTTCATATTCGAACATATACAGCCAGGCAAAATAAAGCCGGAAGCTTTTTGTTTTTATCACCTTGAAACGCGGACCTGTGCCCATCAATCCCCTGAACTTTAAACTCAGCACTTTGTTGAACTGAGCCTGGGTAAATGCCTCCCATGTGTACCAGTCCTTAATTTTATAATTATACCGTAAATGCTGAAATCCGCTGTTTGCATATTCGTCGGCTCCGGCTTTTACAAAAGAATAGTCGCTCAGCATCAGGTACAGGCTGCGCTTTGTTTTATATTGCAGGTGAAGCCTTGTTCCAAGATCAACAAGCTGATCATCGCTTTTGAGCAACTGAAAGGAAACAACGGCATCACCTGCCCATCCTGTGGTATCGGTTTTTATGCGCTCCTCCTCAATATTCAGAACCTGTGAAAATGCAATCGCAGGAAATAAAAAAAATATAAAAGCAATTAAAATTTTTCTCATAATGAAGCGGTTGTTTATAATCAATCAAAAAGTTTTATAATCAGTCTGTTGTTTATAGTATATGGCGGCCAGTTTGGCCATTAGTCATCAGTCTCAGGTTTTCCCGCTCACTAATGACATTAAACCCTGCCTGACCGGCAAGGCAGGCAAACCGGCAGCTTTTTACCACAAACCATGACCATTTATACCGATACGGAACAGGTTTGTAAAATATTTTTTCCGTATGTGTTCCTATCGGCATAACTCGTTCTAATCATTTTTTGCAAAACTGACAAGAACGAGTATACATCAGTTAAAATAATTTTGTAAAAAAAATTCAAACAACTTCTAAATCAATGTCGTTTAGTTAAGAAGAAATATTGAACCCTTTTCAGGGTTCATTTTCACAGATCGGTTATTTTCCACGGGTTATACCCGTGGTTATTATTACCTGCCTGGCGGCAGACAGGTTTGACTCCTTCGGAGTCCT
>JAZDMF010000218.1:0-30012 GCA_043801235.1 Bacteroidota bacterium
AGGACTCCGAAGGAGTCAAACCTGTCTGCCGCCAGGCAGGTAATAATAACCACGGGTATAACCCGTGGAAAATAACCGATCTGTGAAAATGAACCCTGAAAAGGGTTCAATATTTCTTCTTAACTAAACGACATTGATTTAAAATAATTGACAAACCGGATTATCAGACAATTACCGATATATGCGGCAATGGGGGCTAAAAATCAAAATTTGGAAGTACCGGCAACAGGCTTTTTTTCTGGGTTCTCAGCTCAGTCTGTTTTCTTCAACTGACATTCAACCTTACCAGCTATGCAAGTAAACAAAATATTGTTTTAACGGTAAGTTAATTGATTTCAACCTTTCCAATAATATTATAACAATTCAGCAATGTAACAATTAATCAATTTAACAATTCACCTTCCCTGCTCATATTAAAAAATGTTTATATTTGTCTCCTTTTAAAAATTAATAAGATTAAATAATATTATGGCTAATGTACTTTTAACCCAGCAATGTGTTCGTTCCTGCCCCTATTGTTTTGCCAAAAAACATATGGCCGATTCCGAACCTGATGACATTCTAACATGGGACAACATGATTTATATTGCCGATCTCATGGAGAGTTCAGGAGAAATGGGGCTCTCGCTGCTTGGCGGCGAACCCACGCTGCATCCGCATTTTGTCGATTTTGTAATATATCTCCTCGAACGCCGGTTTCATGTGAATGTATTCACCAGCGGCATCATGTCCGAAAAAATGTTCAATGAAGTGGAACGTGCGCTCAGCGCTGTTTCACCCGACAGGTTCTCGTTCGTATGCAACGTAAACAATCCCGACAAATCTTCCTTTTCCGAACTCGAAAATGTGCGTAGGTTTCTGAAAGCATTCGGGCACCTCACAACCCCCGGCTTCAATATTTACAAGCCTGATTTCAGCATCGATTTCATTTTTCAGTATATAAACGAATACGGTTTGCACAGGCACATCCGCATGGGGCTTGCCCATCCCATTCCGGGCCAGCATAATGTTTATGTGCCTATTGATAAAATGAAGGACATGGCCGACAGGGTCATTTCATATCTTCCGGTGCTTGAAAGAATGAAAGTAAAAGGTGGTTTCGATTGCGGCTTCCCACTTTGTATTTTTACGGAAGAACAAATCGGAAAACTATTCAAACATAATAGCGGAAGACTCAGTTTTGGCTGCGGCCCGGCTATCGATATCGGTCCTGATATGATGGTATGGGGATGTTTCCCTCTGTCAAACATTCATAAAAAATCACTTTACGAATTCAACTCACTTCACGAAATACGCGATCATTACCGCGACATGCATCAAAAGGTCAGAACCGAGGTTGCAGGCATATTAAATGAATGCGACGATTGTGTTTACCGTGAAGAACAACTTTGTCAGGGGGGCTGCCTAGCCCATTCCTACAACCATTTCATGAAAGAAGCTAATATACGATTTAAAGAAATTTATCAATGAGAGAACATATTTTAGTTTGTCCGTTCGACAAAAATTTGCTCGAAAAAATGCACGATGAAAGTCTGGTGGTTATTTCTCCCGGCTTTGAACAGATCCCGCATGTATTCAAAACAGCAGGCGAAAGAAATAACAGGGTGATGTGCGTGGTGGTTTACTCCAAAGGTTCGCTGGCATCGGTTCCTTTTCACGAAAGCTGGAAGGGCATTCCTGTTGCCATTTATGCCGCCGAACTCGGTCCTTTCAAGGAAATCATGGCGCGTTTACCATTAATCCGCGATCTGAACCTCCGCATTTTTCTGAATTCCGACCACAAAGAAAATTTCACGGCGCTTCATATCCTTTCATCTCTTCAGGTGAATTGCGGACTTGATTTCGGTGAAAACGACATTGACTGGGAAGTCCTGAACGACCTTATGACATATGCTTTATACGGGAAAGTTAAACATGGCGGAATTGAACCCTTTCAGTTTGTTGCCACCAAATACAACCCTGAAAGACTGACCGAATACAACACCATATATTTCAACAACCCCCAGGTGTATCTTCATGTCGACCAGGAAGAAAATATTGCTGTTTCGAGAAAGCATTTACAAAAAAGCGATTATGTTGCCACAGGACTCAATGCACTGAATGATATTAAAAGCAATGAAAATTTTAATGAAGCTATTCTAAACTGGCAGCAACATTTTCTGAAGGACAGCGGCTGTGCATTTTGCCAGGCATGGCGCATATGTATGGGGAAATTTTCCGGTCAGATAGAACGTAATCCGGGTTGTCAGAAATTTTTTGCCGACCTGATGGAAGCCACCGATCACTTTCTGGAAAAACAACACAAGCAGAGAGAAAGGGAAATATGGCAACCATAATTTTTAAGCCTACTGAAAAGTGTAATTCAAATTGCATTTATTGCGATGTGGTTGCCAGGAAAAAACCTAAGACCATGTCGCTTGAACTGCTCGAGCTGATATTTAAAAACATTGACTCATTTCTGAAAAATGATGAACGCGAAAGAATACAGTTGATATGGCATGGCGGAGAACCCCTTCTGTTGGGGGAAGAATATTTTCAGAAAGCATATGAACTTCAGGAAAAACATTGCATCCAGACCAAGCACAGAATTGATCACGCAATTCAGTCGAATCTTACATTGATGAATGAAAAATTCCTTGAGTTGTTCCGTAATCTTGGGATCAATCAGGTGGGCACCAGTTTCGACCCGATTGCCAATGTCCGTGGCCCCGGCGCTGAAAGAGATTCGGGATTTTATAACAGCCGTTTTCTGAAAGGGCTGAACCTTCTTGAAAAACATCGTTTTGGCTGGGGGTTTATTTATGTTGTAACAAAAAAATCGCTCGAACGCCCCCTTGATATTTTCTTTTTCCTTACCAATCTGAAGCTGAACGGAGGTTTTATGCTTAATCCCGTGCTGGTTTACGGAGAGGATAAGTCAAACATTGGAATAACAACAGAAGAGTACGCCGATTTTCTTGGCACAATTTTTCCTGTGTGGTGGAAACACCGAAACCGCTATCCCGAAGTGAATCCATTCAAAATGTTTGTTGAGAACATACTTGAAAAGAAAAAAACTGTGGGATGTGAAGATACCGGCCGCTGTGCATACGGACATGTTTATATAGGACCCAGCGGCGAAGCTTCGCAATGCGGCCGCGCAGGCGACTGGGAAATAATTTCTTATGGAAATATTAAAGAACGTTCTCTTATTGATATTATGAAAGATGAACAAAGAGAACAGTTTATTGAAAGAAATGATATTCTGATGAAGGGCGAATGCAAGGATTGTCCGTGGTGGGAATTCTGTCACGGCGGCTGCCCGCTCGATTCTTATATCAAACATAAAGATTTTAAGCATCGGACGAACCGGTGTGAAGGAAAAAAACTATTTTTGGAAAAATATTTTATCCCCATAACAGGAGTGCGAATTTGATTTATGGCAAAAACAAAAAAAAAGACAGCAGAAAAAAAACCAAAACCCGTAGCCAGAGAAACAAAAATTGTGAAACTGGACAATGAGGAGCTTTGGATTAACCCGATAGGTGGTTATGGCGATATTCTAATGCTTTCGGGTGTACTGAAACTTGCTTATGATGCTAATCCGCTGCAAAAATACAAGCTCGTAAGGCGTACAAAATATACAAATATTCTTCGCGGACATCCTGCAATAAACGAAATAGGATTTCCTCCGAAGGATGCAAAATTCATTGAAATTAATTATTGGGACACCGAAGGATATTCCACAGGAAAATTCAGGGCTTTTCAACTGCTTGCCCAAAAACTCGGATTAAAAACGCCTGTTGAAGAAAAATTATTTTTACCCGGTGAATCAGTGGATGATCCGGTACTAAATGGCATAATTCCCTGGAAGAAGAAAAATATTATTATATCCCCTTCCACAGATTCACCCCGCAAAATGATGCACCCGATAGCATGGCATAATATAGTTGAAAGGCTTAATTCCGAGGGAGTTCTGGTTGTCCAGGTGGGGAAAATGCAGGACATGCACATAAAAGGTGCGTATTCACTTTTGAATTTAACTTCACCCCGTCAGTTGATTTCTTTGATAAGAAAATGTAATTTTGTTGTCACATCGGATAATTTTATCATGCATGCCGCCCATCTGGTGGAAAAACCGGCAGTGGTTTTGTGGGGGCCTACGAAGTCGGGTGTGTACGGATATGCAGAACATATACATATTGAAGCTCCTCTGGACCATTGCCAGGAACGCAATGAATGTTTGGGCCCCGGGTTAGGTAAAAATTACCCAACACCCTGTCCGCTGAAGCAGGAACAATGCATGAATAAAATACCGGTGGATAAAATAATTAATGCTATTTTTACACTTTTATAAAAATATTTTGGGATATTAAAAAAATGTACTATATTTACGCCTTCATAATATAAATTATTTACTAACTAAAAACTAATAAATATGAGTAACTCCTCCAACGACTCAGAAATTATGAACAGCCAGGATCCCGAACAAAACAAGGGAAACGATTCCCAGCTGTCAAGAAGAGATGCGCTAAAACGTGCCGCCAAGATAACACTTGGAGCGGCCGGGCTTTTTGCAGCTCTTCCGGCATTTTCTTCCATTACCCGCAGCGGCGGGGAGCAACCCGACAGGCCAGAGGGTAACTACTACGATTATTACAATTATTACAGCTATTATTATTATTACAATTATTATAGCTATTACTATTATTACAATTATTACGATTACTATAGCTACGCTACCTATTACAATTATTATAGCTACGCTTCTTACTACTATGATTATTATAGCTACAGTGGCTACTACAACTATTATAGCTATTCCGGTTATTACAACTATTATAGCTATGCCAGTTACTATTACGATTATTACAGCTATTATTATTACTACAATTACTACGATTATTATAGCTATTATTACTACTACAATTACTACAACTACTACAGTTATTATTACTACTACAACTATTACAGCTATTATTACTACTACTATAATCAGCAGAATAAGAGCTTGCAATAAGATAAGAAAAGTTTTTTTAATACACAATGCAGTAATACAAAACCGGCCGATGGAGGAGTTGGCCGGTTTGGTATTGCTTTTCAATCAGATTAATAAATAAATAGATATGGGCAGAATTGGACCACTTGAAATAATTTTAATTCTGGTTATTGTACTTCTGTTATTTGGCGGAAGAAAAATACCTGAACTAATGAAGGGCCTTGGCAGAGGGATGAAAGAATTTAAAGATGCGTCAAAAGGCGATCAGAAAGATTCTGCAACAACCACTGCTGCGGAACCCGAAAAAAAGGCTGCTGAATAATATTCCTTTTGAGGCCTTTTTCTTTTTCCACTGAAAATATTTACAAAAAAATTTGTGATATTTCAGTTTAATAATGCTTCTAAGGCATTTTTTTTTGCTAATGTTTGAAAACACACCCACAAGCATTTTACAGTAAAGAACTTATTAACAACAATTTGTTGTTGAAAACTTATTGAAAAGCTTTCGGTATTTTATTTTTTTTTATATCTTGCAAAACCAAATACTGAAATAAAACAGCTATTTCAAACGTTATTTTATTTGTAGAGCATGTATATCTAAACACACAAGACATGAAGCAGCGAAAAGTATTGTTATTGTTGATCCTTATATTTTGTGCCACACAAAATGGCTCATTGTTTGCGCAAACCACAAAAGATACATCCGGAACTACTTACTCCTTAATAACAATTAAAAAAGACAATCCCATTGCTGCTGCTCTGGATAGCCTTGCCCTGCTTACATGTTTCGAAAATTACGCAGCATCTGCTGTAAAAATCCAGAATAAGTATAATTATGCTTCCGGTTATGTTCCCGCTTTTGCCGATTCTATATATACAGAACGTATTGCAAAATTAAATTCAGAATCACCTTTTGGCCTGGTTTATAACGAGGATGTGAAAAGCTTTATTGACCTGTATGCAGTAAAAAAACGCATGATGACACAGCGCTTAATGGGAATGGCCCAATACTATTTCCCTTTATTTGAAGAATATCTTGATAAATATCATATTCCCCTTGAATTGAAATACCTTGCTGTTGTTGAATCAGCCCTTAACCCTGTAGCAAAATCACCTGCAGGTGCCGGCGGATTGTGGCAATTTATTTACAGCACAGGAAAAATGTATGATTTACAGGTTACCTCTTATGTTGATGACCGTTTTGATCCTGTAAAATCTACTATTGCCGCCTGTGAGCATTTTAATGATCTTTATGCAATTTATAAGGACTGGTCGCTTGTGCTTGCAGCGTATAACTCAGGCCCCGGAAATGTGAATAATGCAATAAGGAAAGCAAGCGGCGAAATGGATTTCTGGAAAATAAAAAAATATCTTCCAAAGGAAACACAGGGATATGTTCCTTGTTTTATTGCAGTTCTTTATGTAATGAATTATGCTGAAGAACACAACTTGTACGCTATTGAGCCGGATTTTAAAAGTTATGAGATCGATACTGTAACAGTTAAACTGAAACTTACTTTTGAACAGATTTCTGAAGCACTGGATATACCGTTGGACGATATAACATATCTGAACCCCACTTTTAAGGAAAACATTATTCCTGCATACGGTACAGATTATTATACACTGTATTTACCTAAAAAGTATATAGGCGATTTTGTAACAAACGAAGATTCCCTGTATGTATATAAAACAAAAGCCATGCTTGCCGAAGAAAAACTTTTGGCGGATAAAAAAAAGAAAGATTCCATAGCAAATGCAAAAAATTATACAACCAAAACCACAACTAAAACAACTGCGGTAAGCAAAACAGACACTTCATCCGATAAAATTTATACAGTGAAAGCAGGGGACGGGCTTGGGATTATTGCAGAAAAATATAATACCACTATTGCCAAACTCCAGGCATGGAACAGCCTTACAACATTGAACATTTATCCGGGACAAAAATTGTATGTGCAGGACCCTTCTGTAAAAGACAGCAGTGTGACCGCAGTAGACAACAATACCAAAACCACAACATCAGCCTCAGTGAAATATGTTTACCATACTGTTGTGAAAGGCGATACCCTGTGGGATATAGCAGGCAAGTACAAAGGCACTACCGTTGAGGAAATTAAAAAGCTGAATAATCTTACAGGCAAAAGCATACTGTATATCGGGCAGAAACTGAAAATTGCCGTTGCAAGCTGATTCAATCAAATAAATTTTCTGTCATACAATAGAAGACGCCACCACCTCGGCAATATCTTTTATGGGGGTAATAGTGTCTTTAGCAAAAGTTTTCTTGCAAAGGGGACATGAGGTTACGATAAGATCAGGATTATATTTAATTAATGCAGCTGATGCATCCATCCTTATAGCATCGCGCTGAACAGCGTTCAACTGAAACCCACCCACGCTGTTTCCGCAGCACATGCTGCTTTCTTTTTCTTCCTGAATCCGCTGCAGGACCAAGGCTTTACTTAACAATTGCCTTGGCTCTGAATATATTCCGCAGCCTCGTCCAAGTTCACAGGGGTCGTGATATACAGCCCTGATTTCGGTTTTATTCAGTTTGATTTTTCCTTCATTCACCAACCTCAATAAATACTGGCTGTGATGCAAAACTTCAATATTCAGTTTGTAATCTTCTATGAAAGATTTTAAGCAGATAGGGCAGGAGGTAACCAGTGTCCGGGCAAGAGAATCCTTAATAATGTTATTATTTTTTTCAATCAGTTTATGCGCTTTCATAATTTCACCGGAAAGCATCAGTGGACGTCCACAGCAAATGCCACCTTCTTTATCGAGAAAAACATAGTCGGTTCCTGATTTCCTGAAAATTTCCTCCATGGCAATTTTAATGGTAGGCGTAAGATGCGTCATACATCCTGCAAAATAAGCAACGGAAGCTTTTCCTTTTTGCTGAACGTTCAGGTAGCTGTAATCCTGAAATCCGGGAGCAAAATCCAGTCGATGTGAAACTCTTATATTGTTCAGTCCGATACCCACCGGGCAAAATTCCTGACAGCGGCCGCAAAGCAAACAATCAAAAGCTTTATCTTCAATTATTTTTTTACTTCTTACTGACTGAAGAAAGTAAACACCTTGAGTATCTTTTATTCTTGCCGAAACAAGCAGGGGGCATTTGTCAATGCACAAACCACAACGCGAACAGGAATAAACCTCAACAGCTGAGAATGCATTAAATACCTTACAACTTTTTATTCCGAAATTCCTTAAAAAAATAAGTACTATTTCGGTAAAAATATGCATATATCGGGAAAAGGGCAGCGCCATGAAAAATATACAAAGAACACTTGAATATGCCCACCATGAAGGATAATACAAGGTTTCAAAATAGGGTATGCCCGCCAATGCTTTTCCCATATTTCCTGTTAGAAAACCGCCGCTATTATATAAACCGGAAGTTATACTTTCGGCAAAAAACCGTAAAGGAAAAATTAACCAAAGCGAAATAAGTGCAAAACGGTCACCCGTTTTTAACCTGGTGGTTTTCTTCATACCAAAAAGACGGGACCACACTCTTTTTATCAGCGCAAGAACAAGACCAGAAAGGACTAAAAGCAGAATAAAATCCATAATGAATTTAAACTCTTCCACCCAGGGATACATGTTAATATTGTGATTGAAGAATTTAAAGAATATGGGTTCATAGGGTGCGTTGAATGCTTTATGAGAATGTATCTTGTTTTCTATTGTGCCACCAATAATTAATAAAAACCAGCCAAATGCAAGGCTCATATGCATGTAACCCAGTAGTGCGTTTTCTTTAAATATTTTCCTGTGAATAAGGCTTTCAAGAAAAACTTCACGTATGGCTTTGATTAATTTAATACTGAAAAATCCACGTACAATTTTCAGTTTTTCAGAAGTGTCAAGTTTGAAAATCCAGTATCCGTATTTGATCAGAAGGGTGAAGAAAAGAATTATCGCCCCAATGGAAAATGGCCATATGAAAGGATCATAGTTCATGCGCTGAATTTTTCCAGTGCCTGGCTTATTTTAATAATTACATTTCGTGTATTCACTCCGCGAGGACAAGCGAGAAAACATTTTCCGCAAAGCATGCATTTTGAAATTTCTGTTTTTATTCCATCAATTTCACCGCGTTTTACCAATGTAATCAGTTTGCGAAGACTGAGTTCTGTATAATTTCCGGCGCTGCAGCTTGCAGTACATGTACCGCATGCTATGCAGATATTAAATGATGGCTCGTGCTGGCGGACATAACGGGCATAACGCTTGTCGGTTTTGTCGAAATCGATCTGCCTGTCTTTGCTTATTTTATATCCGAAATCTTTCATTTCAGTTCTGCAATTCTTTTCTCAATGGGATACCCTTCAAGGTAACTCGCTGTCATTATTGCAGCGGAACGCGAATCAGCAAAAACGTTATTGATGGTTCGTGGAGCCACGCAACACCCTGTAAAATAAACACCCGGAATATTTGAAACAGAAGAAAGGCTATGCTGGTCCTGGCTTTTAAAAAATCCGTTTGCACCAAAATTTAATCCAAGCATTTTCCCGATTTTTTTTGTACCTTCCGAAGGAACCATACCAACCATAAGCACAAGCAGGTCGACACTCATACGCAAAGGTCTTCCCGCCAAAGTGTCTTCCACTTTTACAAGTATAGAGCCATCCATGTTTTCGCAGGCTTCCGATAGCCGGCCACGTATGAATGTTACCCCGCATTTTTCCTGCGCCTGTTTGTACAGCGATTCGAAATGCATACCGAACATGCGCATATCCATATAGAAACAGAATACTTCAGCATCGGGGTTTTTTTCCTTTATTTCAATAGATTGTTTAACTGCAGTAACACAGCAAACTTTCGAGCAATAAACATTTCCTACTTTTTCATCGCGCGAACCCACACAGTGAACAAATCCCACTTTTTTGGGTATTTTTCCCGAAGGAGTAAGAACATGTTTTTCTTTTGTTAAAAGTATTTCGAGTTCTGCGGAGGTAATAACATTATCATAAATACCATAACCATATTCTTCTTTTTTACGAGCATCAAATAAATCGTAACCGGTAGCAACAACAACTGCATCGGCTTCGAACATTTTTCCATCAGCTAATTTTACTGAAAAAGTATTTCCTGTTTTTTTTGCATCAACAATATCAGCTTTGGTAATAACATTAGTTTTTGAGAGTTCAATGCCGCGGTCGATAAAATTAACCACATCTTTACCTAAGCGCATTGTTGGAAAAAGTTTTTCCCAGTTAAGCAGGTGTCCTCCGATTTCGTGGGTTTTTTCAAGTAAGGTAACATCATATCCCATCGAAGCAAGGTACGTTGCTGTTTCCATGCCTGCTATTCCGCCGCCGATTATTATGACTCTTTTTTTCATTTTTTATCAGGATTTGTTGCCCGTTTAATAAACTTTAAGATTTACCGGTTTTTCAGGAATTCCAAGCTGTTTTCCTTTCTTATCAGAATACTTTTTATCGGGATAATAGGCAATGCCAATTTTATCAAGAACAGGTTCGCATGAAACCTGATGCACCTGCAATCCAATATCCCACGGGTCGTATCCCAGCACCATTCCCGCTACCTCCTCAAAAGTAAATACAGGAATTCCATGTCCGTTCTGTCCGTATGTTTTTCCTTCCATTTCAGCAATAGTGTACTGCCATTTATCAAGAAACATAGGACATCCGGGACAATTGGTGATAATCATGTCAGGTTTGTACGGCTCCATTGATTCAAATTTTTTATGAGAACAAGCAACAGAATAACCTCTGTTTGCCTGAACAAGATATTGCCTGAATCCGAAACCACAACAATGACGGCGTTCAGGATAATCAACAATTTGTCCGCCCCAGTCTTCAATCATTCCCACAAGTACATAAGGATATTCAGCTCCACCAACACCCACATGAGGAAACATTTTTGCATAATGGCAGCCAATGTGTTCAACCACCTTTAATGGTTCGCCGGTATTTTTATTAATTAATTTATATTTGGCTTTTTGTGCAATTTCTTTACGGAATTTAAAAATTACGTCGCTTGCATGTGCCAGATTTTCTGGAATTTTAAATTCACGTCCGGTAGCTTTTTTCAGGAATCCCCTTATTCTTTCTTCAACTTCGGGAAAATGATGCCATGTTTCGAGTATCTCAGTATAAAGGCCGAAAGATGTGATACACGATGGAACTAAGTTTTCATAACCTGATTCAGTCATCAGTGCAAACTGCCGTGCAACAACAGTCATGGCGGTATCAAACGGAACTACATCTCCGTGATATCCGATACCGGTACAAGTGGTATGGCAGGGATGTTCGTAAACATCTTTTCCAAGCTCATCGCGCATAATGCGAAGAAAAGTCTGTTCGGCTCCAGGGAAAAAATTCTGACGCACACAGCTTCTTACATAAAAATACCTGTCATCAGCAATTTCTTTCTGATATTCTTTCCATATAGCAATTTTTCCTTCAGTTTTCATTGTGCCTGATTTTAATCTTCGCGATAATGTGTATTGCTGTTATAAGAAAAAACATGTTTAAAATATTCGTTTTCATTGGTGTTGTCAAATTGAAGATTAAGTTCTTCGGCTTTCTTTTTTGAATGCTCTTCAATTTTTCTGTACCGTTCACTTCCTCCGCTTACTTCAAATATTTTTCGTAATTCATCAAGAGCTTCTTCGGGTATTTTTCGAAGGATTCCCGGCCCTTCACCTTTGTAATTCGCACCAAGCCTGTCGAACACCAACCTCCAGTTTTTTTGTTTCCAATCCCAAACAGGACCTTGTTCCGGATGACCGGCAGTGGTTACTCCTTCAAGATAAAGGCAATAACCATAGTCAAGTATCCATTGGCCCACCGTACGTTTTATTACGAGTTGTTGCCGCCCTTTTTCTGACTCGGTGAAATAACCTAGTTCCTGTGAAAGTGAACGCAGGGCACAAATAATTAAACCGGGAGCATTACCACGCGGGCAACGGGATTTGCACGACATACATTCTCCGCAATACCATATTTGGTTGCCTTTCAGCAGATCAAGAATTTTTTCCTCGTCTTTGGTTTGAACGGTATCGGCAATGATGCGGGGATCGTAATTATAAAATTCAGCAGCAGCACAAATAGCAGTACATGTGCCGCAATTAATACAGGCTTTTATTCCTTCCTGAAACCTTACGTCCTCGAGCAGTTTATTGTAAAGCTCACCCATATTTGCTTTCTATTGGTTATGGGTCGATGGTTAATGGCCAGCCCGAATGAACCTTCCTTCTGGCGGGAAGCAGGTTTGGTTAAAGTTTTTTGGTTATACGGATTTAACCTACAACTTTGACCAATAACCAAACCTGCTGCTCTGACCATAAACCATTGACCTGTTTTTACTAAGGTATGCAAAGGTAATTACTTTTTTTGTAGCGGGTAAAAAGGAAATATGATAAATTTAAGATGTTTTGCTATATAAATTTAAAGATTTTGCAAAATACATTTTTGGTGAATTACATTTTTGAAATTGGCGAATATGTTAATAAAAAAAAATAAACCATTGAAAGATTTTGAGGAATTTTTGCAATTGCTTATAACGGTTCGCGGCTTTTGCTGGCGGGATGTCGAACGAGATTGTGTCCGGAGGACACTACTCGATTTGATGTCCCGCTTGACTGTCCAGCGGAGAGACACCCGCTTGCACCAGCACAAAGTTATGCTTTCGTGGTTATCCGGTCTATTTATAGTCTGATATTAATTTATTGTTATCGTCAAACCAGTCCGGTAAACCATAAAACCTGACAGATTGTCCGTCCTTTTTACAGGTCTTTAATGATTTTACAATTATTTCTAATCTACTTAATGCAGGTGATAGTTTTACTCTTGTTGTCTCCATCTCATGCTTTGGAAGATTAAAATATACCATTGCATATTTCGAAAAGTCTTTTGCCGATAAAACTCTTTTTGTTTTATTCAAGGTTTCAAAAATAAACTTTGTCCACTTATTGGTAGGTGTCAGAGGTGGCTTGTTGTTAAGTTTAATAATTGTTTTAGGTTTTTGGTTTACTTTTATTAATGGTTTTGTCTTTTTTGCTTTTGGGGTCGTTGATACAGATTTGTCAGTCCATTCTACTAGTCCGTACAACTTTTCATTTTGTCCATTAACTTTTATATTGTTTATTCTATTGTTATTAACCCGCAACCTTTGTAAGACTTTTGAAAGTGCACCGATAGAGCGCTTTGAATTGGATACGTTAATGTTGTATCGTTTTTCGTATGCCTTTAACATATCTTTTACAGACATTGGTTCACCTTGCTCTTTTAATGCCTCTATAACATAATTAGTCCAATTTGGATTTTTTGTCTTTCTTGTTTTTGGCTCAATAAATTCTTTTTGTTGATGATCTGTCACTTTAGTTTTGAGTTTTGTCTTATTAAGCGAGGTTGCGGGATCGGAACTAATCAAAGTCATTGTCTCTAACTTTTTTATTATTCCTTTAATTTCGTCAGCACGTCTTTGAATATTTTTTAATTCAATAGCATAAAAGCTTTTTAACTCGTCAATTAGATGCAGAGTCAATTCCATATTAACCATGTTTGTCATATTTTATGTAAAAAACAAATGTAAATAAATATAATCTAATAGCAAAACAAAAATAACCATGAAGCATAATACAATGTTATGGGTAGGTTTTAATTAAGCGCTGCATCGTTCAATAACTATATGCTGTACCTGTTATTTTAAAAGAGGTTTGTGATTTTACAAAAATGATAAATGCACTTTTTTTTGCTGCCTGAATTTTAATATCCTTTTCGGCTTTAAGCGTTTTTCGTTTTTTACTTCCAAACAAACTTCTGCCCTTGCCCTGTATTTCACCTAAATTGTTTAATCCTGATACATTATTTGGGTTGGTTGTCAAAACTACTTTTTCCCAATCACCTTCTCCCGATATTACAATTGGAGTTGTTACAATTACTGTATCGCCATTAGAGTAAATAATTTGTTTAACAATTTTTCTATTTATATATTGTGATTCTTTCGCATTTGGATAATTGAAAGTGACGAAAACATCACTGATACTTTGCATATTTACTTTTAGGGTGTCACCATTAATCATTATTATTTTTGACACAGCCTGTCCGGTTACAGATAAAGTAAAAAAAAGAAAAAAAGTTATAAATAAGTATGATTTTTTCATTTTACATTAATTTTTAACACTTCCTTCCCGTTTCGTTTTTCAGTGCCATCCCGTTTTTCAAAGTGGTATCTGTCTCCATTTTTGTCTTGCAATATTGTAATATTTCAAACAGTCAAGAATTGTCAAAAAATTAATTGCTGTTTTCGTGCCTGTCATTGTCATCTCAATCCTGAATAATTCATAACCTTTCTCACGGTGGTTCTCAGTGGAAAAAATATTATAGAATGACACACAGAGAAAACACTGAAGTTCACAAAGAAAAAACAAAAAAGTTAAATTTTTGCAAATGAGCCCGGTTTAAAAAACACCAGGGAATACATATTTTAATTGCTATTCAATAACAAATTTGCCTGATGCGAATATTTTTTTGTCGTTTGAAATCTTATAAAAATAAATTCCCTGTTTTAAATTCCCTCTGTAAATAATTATCTCGTTTGTATTATTTTCTTTCTTTGAAAGTACAAGATTTCCCAAAATGTCATAAATCTGCAAAGTGGAATTTCCTGCTGTGTTTTCTGAAATCAATTTTATTGTCGCAGTAATATTCATAGGATTAGGGAAAACCTGAGCAACATCGGGGGTTGTTTCAATTTCTGATATACTTGTAAGAACACCTATTGTATTTAAAGTTGTATTTGTAACAACTGGAGGATTGTAATCGAAATAAATATATGCATTGTTAGTGACCTCAGTGCCTTCTGTTAACTCTGGCTTTGTAGAAACAGAATATTTAACAAAACCATTACTGCCTAACAGGTTTACATTACTGTCGGGTAAAAGAATATTGTTGAATGCAAAATTCAAAACATTGCTGTTGGCTAATGATAATGAAACCGGATGGCTTGAGCTCAGTGTTTTCAATGTGCTTAAATTCAGATTTTCATTAAGTGTATCTTTTATCACTACCGTGAAAGCTGTGTCTGTTCCGGTATTCTGAAAACGAATGGTGTATTCAAGTAATATGGGATTTAGTCCGATATATCCCTCAGGCCCGTCTCCTATAGGGTAAACAAGTTTATCGTTCGGGTCGTACGAACCTGTAACTAAATGATTCAGCGTATCGCAATTATTTCCTTGTACAGTATCATCAGTTAATGGAATAACATATGCCGAGGAAATCAGTTCTGTTCCAATTGATAAACTTTGCGGTGTTTCAACAATTGCATTAATCAGAAGTGTTCCTCCGGGAATCAGGTTTGTAAAATCCCAGAAAACAAAGTTTCCGGAAATTGAATCCTCGCTTGGACTAGAGTACAGATAATTTAATTGAGAGTCATAATTCAGCGCTGCCGTACCACTTTCTATCTGCGTGCCTTCGTTCTTAACAAATAAATAATATTCCGATTCAAAGCCCGGTCTGAAAGCGCCTGCTACCAGAGAAACGGAAAGATCCCTAATTCCGGGAATTACCTGGCATGCAAAATCATTTCCTGTTGAGGTTAAACCTAATCCTGGAAAAGAAACAATAATGCTATCAGGATTCGAAATTACATATGTTTGAACAATATGTTTCACAGAATACTGGCCGGTATCAGTAACTATTCCATAATCCCCGTCTTCGTTTGTGTAACCATAATACTGCCCTGCTTTTACCAACTGATAAGGTATTCCGTTTTCCGATATGTCATGAACTCCATTGCTGTTTGCATCAAGAAAAACATTTCCTTTAATTATGTTGTACATAGTACTGTCCCAGACTATAGGGAAAATTCCAAGAGCGATATTTAACCCCCAATTAGATTGATCAGCAAAAGACCAATAAGTACCATCTGACCATTGTTCAAAAGTATTAGTTATTGCATCTGGATATGTTCCATCTTCAGATGAATATAAACCAATCGTATCACCAGGTCCAGTTGGAAGTTCTATTCCTGCCCAAAATGGTGTACCGGCAGTGATGTATAG
The DNA here is from genome assembly GCA_043801235.1 of Bacteroidota bacterium. GTDB lineage: Bacteria > Bacteroidota > Bacteroidia > Bacteroidales > CG2-30-32-10 > DAOQAK01. The sequence goes on from JAZDMF010000218.1 coordinate 16,035, forward strand.
CGGAGATGAGAAAATAGCAGGCGTGAGTGTACTTGTATCAATAAAAGAAATGGGTATTGTTACACTTTCAAGTACCGTTCCCGGTATTCCAGCATTATCACTCCAGATAGTTGCTTTAAATGTTCCTGTTCCTTCAGCATGTCCAAACCACAATAATATTTGCGGCAATGCACAATCATAAGCAAGTGTGAATTTTTGCATTTTTTGCAGATCACCATATTCATTATTTCCTGCAACATATCCACCCTCCTGTGTTGTATATAGAATTGGATTCCCAATAAAATGATCGGTAAGAGTGTCACCCCCTAAAGATTTTTGATGTTTAAGAAGGAAATCTTTTTGATGTTTTTTTTCTGCTGAACGTTGTGCGGAAATATTAAATGCAAATAATGCACATAATAAAATAAGTAAGAACTTTTTCATAGCTTATGATTTTTGAAGATATAAAAGTATGAATCTCAAACAGATTTGTCAAGAAAAAGCCAATTTATTTTTTTTTGCTGATTATTTTCCGTGTTTAAAGAAGTTAAAAAAATATCGAATAATGAACAAGCCTGGCCGGCAAGGCAGGGAACGATGAATGTTGAAATGTTTTTTGTTGTTTACTTCAATGTTCGATATTTGTTGTTTAATATTCATCATTCAAATATTATATCAATAATATTTATTAGAGTGATTATAAAAATTTCAACTGATTATTCCCGACACATATTCCTTTGTCTTCTGTTCCTTAGGATTCTCAAGTATTTCAGAAGCAGGGTCATGCTCAATTACTTCACCCATATGAATAAAAATAATGTAATAGGCAATGCACCTGGCTTGCACAAAAGCGGCTATTCTTTATATTTTAGCCCCGAAAACACAAAGGATGCCCAGTAAAACTCCTAATATCCCGACAATTATTGTCAATACCTTTTCATTTACTTTGTAAGTAAAATAAGGTCCGACAAAAGCGCCAACTAACGCACCGGCGCAAAGCGAAACAATCAGCCAGACATTTAAAATGGCTCCGTTTAAAACTATCCATGCTACAAAAGCAGACAAGCATATAGGAACTTCGGCCATGTCAGTTATGCCTATTGATGATTTGCTCTCTTTTCCGGATACTATCAGTCCTGTTGAAACAAGTGGGCCGAAACCGCCACCTGACATTGCTTTATTGAAAGAGCTTATTATACCAATCAGATATATTTTTTTCCAGCTGAATTTAAATTTCCTATTGATAAGAACAATGCTACTCATAATCAATACCAGGATACCGATATACATTCTTAATGCTTCTTTCGGTATGCTGACCGACACAAATACGCCAATGATAACAGCGGCAATGCCAAATAAGAATATTGTCATTGCTATTTTGAAATCATGATTTGTTTTTTCTTTCAGCTTAATGTTTCCAAAGTAGTTGTGTCTGAATGATGCAATCAAGCCACCCATTGCCTGGGATATCAGAATTGCAGGCACAACATCGGTTACCGGGATCCCAAATAGAATTAACAGTGGCGATAGTATGGTTCCATACATCATGCCTAGGCTGGCATCCACGAATTCACAAAATATTGCAATAAAAAAAATTACAATTAATAATGTTGTCATATTACAGTTGCTTTAATTATCCTGCATTAAATAAAAATTATTGCAGCTTTTCAAGGGCTGCCTTGATTTTTTCATCAGTAAGGTTAATGTAACCGGCTTCTGAAATATATTTCTGCCCGTCAGTAAGAATCCATTTCAGAAATGCAACAACAATTTCATTATCGGGCTTACCTTTGCATACAAAATACAGGTCGCGGGCAGGCGGCGAAGGGAAACGTCCGTCAGAAATTGCTTTTACAATGCTGTCCTTCTTCTGATAGAAATATTCATTATCATCAATGATTCCGTTTCCATTAAAATCGATCGGCAATATTTTTATTCCGGCGGTGACATATTTGGTTGTTGCATCATAGGCATATCCAATATTATTGAATCCTATACCAAGCTTGTCATTTTTTACGGCTTCTGTAACTCCAGGGTCTCCGGAAACAGCTGTTCCCAGAAGGTCTTCCTGTTTTTCGCCCAGGTATTTCGCCCACACATCAGCCGCTCCGCATGCATCGGAACGCGTATACACGTTGATCTTTCCTGTTATAGTTTTTTTGCCGACAGCTGTGCCCCAGTCGGTAATTTTACCGGTGAGATATATTTCCTGCAGTGTTTCTTTGGTAAGTCCTTTATTCACCAAATACTGAAGAGCAGGGTTGTTTTCATTGATAACAGGCACTACGGCATCTTTCGTAACAGGAACAAACCATGCCCCTTTATCAATTTCTTCTTTTGTTATTTCGCGCGAAACCATTCCAAGGTTCACTAATTCAGAAAGGGCATCGGTCATTCCTTTACCGGCGCCGCCTGCCGAAACATCAATTTTTACATCCGGATAAATTTCGCAGAATTCTTCTGCCCACTTCTGTGCAAGTGGATACAATGCAAAAGCACCGGAAATGCTGATGTTCCCTTTTAAATCCGTTGTGTTTGCATCTTTTTCTTTTTTTTTGGAACCCGATCCGCATGAATAGGCCATTAGAATTACAGCCGTTAAAACAAGCGCTATTATATTTTTCATATTTTACGGTTTAATAGTTTCTGCAAATATACAAATAAATATTAATTCTACAGACTTAGTAGATAAATAAAATATTTTCTGATTTTATTCGGCAATACTGTTATTCGACCGGGATTATTGAAATTTCGGAAATACAGGTATTATCGTATTGGGTACCCTTGTACACTTCCTGTATTACGAACGAAAGGGAACTTACATATTCAGCTTGAGGCAAAGAAAAATATTGCATGCCCATACTATCATCCAGCGTCACTTCTAATTCCTTTTGTGAACCGATAAACGGTTCGTAATAGAGTATTTTCAGTCGTTTCACACGATTATTCTTCGCGAATAAATCCTGACTTTTATTGATTCCGTTCATAAATCCTATCTTCTGAATTTTATAAAATGATTGCTCAACATTATCATCACCTGCCAAAATATTAATATCAATTGTTTCGCCAATTCCGTCGCCTTCTTTTCCTTCAGCCCATGCAGTATTCGGATTATTATCGTTTACATTATAAGCATTATAATATGTATTTGTATCCTGAGAAGCAAGAACTGAACTCGCTGAAAAAGACCTCTGCATAACAGGGGGCATGTTAATTTCAATATCAAAATCAGGATCAATATTCTTAAATTCAGCAAAATAATTTCCTCCTATTAAAGTAAAACTATCAGGAAGAAGGCTTAAAGCTTTCATGTTTATTTTTCCTGTAGGCAGAGAATCATCATATTCATATTTAATAAAAGCTGTGCGGCTTTTAAGTTCTTCTGCAGGTATTCCCTGGGGATAAACGTACACTTTAATATTTCCTATTGTATTTTTCCATAAGGCGCCGGTAGTTAATATATATTCGGCTCGTCTGAATGTTTCATGGTAGTCACTGACGTACCACTGTGTGTATGTATTTCGTATTTTTAATGTCTCATCTTTTTCAAAAAAAACATTAAAGCATTCATAAAACTTTTTAGGTATAAAAACACTTTCCGGTTTTGTTGTATCAGCAGCCTCAAAAATTTCGGTAATGGCCAGGGTAGAATCGTTGCAAAAAGCTTCGAAATTTTTAATGGTTTCCGTAAACTCCGAAGAAGTCTGGTTCGGAAAACCCATTGTAACATTTTGCCGTGCGCCGGTATTCCTGAAATAATATTCCACCTCTACTTCATAATAAGACCGAAACAGACGAATTATCACAATTTCGCTCTGCATTTCAACAAAGTCGTTTTTAACGGGTACAACACAGCCGCTTTGAACCGGCATTACCGGCGCGGTATCGCCAAGCGACACAATTGGAATTACCATTGAAACCACAAGAAGTATTATGAGTTTCCGCATATTTTAAAATTTTAATAAAGGTAAAATTTTTATTTATATCAAAATGAATTGTGAATTTATACTCATTCTTATCAGTTTTGTAAAAAATGATCAGAACGAGTTATGCCTATGGGAACACGTACAGAGAAAAATATATTGCAAACCTGTTCCGTATCGGTATAAAAACAATTAAATTTGCGCAAATTTTTTGTTAACTCTTACTCTTGCCATATCAATAAATACAATTTTCACACAGGTCTTACAAACTAAAAAATATTAGTCATGTTTAACAAAATGATTGCCAAAATTCTGCCGCACATGCCGCAGAAATTCGTTTGGATTTTTTCAAAAAGATATGTTGCAGGCCATACGCTTGACGATGCCATCAAAGCCTGTAAGGAACTAAATGCTCAAGGAATAAAAATTACTCTTGATGTTCTGGGCGAATTCATTAAAACCATTGAAGAAGCCGAAGCCAATAAAAATGAATATCTTGAAGTAATTGAAACAGCACAGAAAAACAATATTGACGGTAATTATTCTTTGAAGCCTACCATGTTCGGGCTTCTGATTAACAAGGATGTTTGCTATAAATACATCCGCGAAATAGTTGCAAAAGCCGCATCGTACAACAACTTTATGAGGGTTGACATGGAAGACACCCAGTGTACCGATATGGAAATTGAAATGTACCGGAAGCTGAAAAAAGAGTTTCCGGAAAATGTGGGATTGGTGGTTCAGGCTTATCTGAAAAGAACACTCAATGACCTTGAGAACATGATGGATATGCAAACCGAGGAAGTTCCTTGAATTACCGCCTCTGTAAAGGAATTTACAACGAGCCCAAAGAACTTGCTTATAAAAAATACGAAGAAATAAATGAGCATTTTCTTGAAGACCTCGAATTCATGTTTAAGAAAAAGGTGTATCCTGGCATTGCCACTCACGATAAACCTGTTGTTGAAGGTTCATATAAACTGATTGAAAAATATAATGTTCCTAAGGATAAATATGAATTTCAGATGCTGCTGGGAGTTACTCCTGATTTGCGAAAATCAATCATAGATAAAGGCCATACCATGAGGGTTTACGTTCCTTATGGCACAAAATGGTTTGCCTATTGCACAAGGCGGTTAAAGGAAAATCCGAAAATGGCAGGCATGATCATTAAAGCGGTTTTCGTCAGGAAATAAATTTTTCCTTTAAAACCAATTCAGTCAATATTTTTGCATATTCCCAAGGAAATGATGTTTTCAGTTTTTTGTATAATTTTGTTCATGTCAGCGGCTTTTTATTTAAAATCAGTAAAAAGCTATAAAGTTGAAACACCTTTATCATAATTGTTTTCTGATATTTCTGAATCATATAATTGTAAACTGGGCTATTACTTAAGGAAAAAAATACACAAACTCGGGATTTATTCTGGCTTCAAAGTGGTTTTCTCTTCCGAAGAAGTCAATGATACAGCAATTGAAATAATTGATAACAAAAAAAATAAAAAATCAATTGTCGGAACCATTTCATACATGCCTGTGGTTTTCGGCTGTTTTATTGCCCCGGAGGTTATCCGCAAGATAATGAAGGAATGAAAAAGAGAATAAGAATTATGGGAATGATTTATTGCTTGTTGTATGAACGGTTCATCTGCTTTAATTTAGCATATTTCCAAAACACAGCCTGGGCCGAAATACAGGCAATGGCCAGACCATAAATGCCATCAAGGAATCCTGTGCGCATTACATAATTTCCAATAAACTTAGCCAAAGGACTAATGAAAAGTTTTATAAAACCGTATTTTTTTCCGCGCTGAAACATGTCCTGCGCTGATAACTCTGAAAATTTATTGGCTTGCGCTATATGTTCTGTAATGTTATAATATGTGTAGTGATAACAATTTCCTTTTAAGAGAACCGACGGAAATTTTTTTTCGTTAGTGAGGATTTCATGAATGGCGCATTCCCATTGGGTATTGTTGCGGTCAAAAATGCGAAGTTTAATGTCGGGATACCATCCGCCATGCTTAATCCATTTTCCGCAGTAATTCGTGAGACGGTTTATTTTATAATAACCAATCTGAGTTTTATTTTTCGCCTCTTTTATTGACTGTATCAATTCAGGAGATAGTTCTTCATCGGCATCAATGGATAATATCCAGTCGTAACAGGCCTGCCGGTTCGCATAATTCTTCTGATCGGAATATCCCGTCCATGGATGGAAGATAAAATTTACATCAGACTGACTGCATATTTCCCGGGTTCTGTCTGTGCTTCCTGAATCAACCACCACAATGTCGTCGGCAACTTCCTTGACAGAGCTGAGGCATCGCGTTATATTCCTCTCTTCGTTAAGTGTAATTATGACGACAGAAAGTTTATGCATGGATCAATAAAAAAAATTACGGATCAGATATTATTATTTTGTGAAATTTAATTTCTGCCGGCAGACCGTATGTTTGCAAAAAATAAGTTTCAGAAACAATTATCAGTTTTGAGTTACTAAAAAAGAACCCGATAAAAAACCTGAAACTTATAAGAGCACAAAGTAACAAATTAGATTTTACAGGTCAAAATATTTATGGGGCAGGTAACGGAAAATCCAAAAGTTTTTTCGTAAGAAATACAAATAAACACAGCAAAAACAAATGTGTTAATAAATGGCTGATAAAAATTAAAATCAAATGTTTAGCTTTGTGCTGTTAAAATGTTTTAAAAGATACATGAACTAATAAAATAAATCTATTAATATACATATGAGAACAGTACAGGATAGTAATTTCAAAGGGAAAAAGGTGCTGGTAAGGGTTGATTTTAATGTTCCCCTCAATCATAACAGGCAGGTGACTGACGATACACGTATTCGTGAGTCATTATCAACTCTGAAAAAAATATTGAACGACGGGGCTTCGGTTATTCTTATTTCACATCTTGGCCGTCCCAAGGGAGGCTTTGAAAACGATTATTCACTGACGCCTATTGTTCCTGTGCTTACAAATCTGCTTGGGAAAAATATTATTTTTACCCGTGATCTTTTTGGGCAGAAAACCATCGATGTTTGCTCCAAACTGCAGCCGGGCGATGTGGTTTTACTCGAAAACATACGGTTTTATCCGGAAGAAGAAGCGGGTACTGATGGGGAGCTTGCAAAACAAATTGCTTCGCTGGGCGATGCTTATGTAAACGATGCATTTGCTACTTCTCATCGTGCACACATGTCGGTCAGCATACTTCCCAAATATTTTCCCAGGGATAAATTTTTCGGTTTGCTGCTTGCAAACGAACTGCTGAACCTTGACAAAATCCTGAGCGATGCAAAGCCCCCTTTTACGGCAATAATCGGAGGAGCAAAGGTTTCGAACAAAATTGGCATTATCAAGAACTTTGTCAACAAAGCCGACAACATCATTATTGGCGGAGGCATGGCATTCACATTCATTAAAGCACTGGGAGGAAATATTGGGAATTCCCTTTTTGAGGAGGACTGGATAGAAGCCGCTAAAGACATGGTTCAGGAAATGATGCTGAAAGGAGTGAACCTTTACCTGCCCACAGATGTGGTGGTTGCCGATACTTTTTCAAATGATGCCCATTTTAAAACCTGTCCGGCCGATGAGATTGACGATAACTGGATGGGACTTGACATTGGCAAGAAAACATGCAGGCGCTATGCCGAAATTATCAATAACTCGAGCACTATTTTATGGAACGGACCTATGGGTGTTTTCGAACTTCCCAATTTTCAGCAGGGAACGAAATCAATAGCCATCGCAGTTGCCGGAGCAACCATAAGCGGATCATTCTCCCTGGTTGGCGGCGGCGATTCGGTTGCAGCCATCAATACCTATAATCTTGCCGACCAGATCAGCTATGTTTCTACCGGCGGCGGCGCCATGCTTGAATATTTTGAAGGAAAAGTGTTGCCCGGAGTTAAGGCAATTTTAGATAAATAATTATTTGTCAAATTTATTCCTGGCGGCAGGGATTACAGAAAAATGAAAATATCAAAATGCATTATAAGTTTTTAAAAAAATTCTATCCGCAAACCATTAATGTAAACGAAGAAAGCCTGAAGTTATTGGTGCCTTCTGAAAATCAAAGTAGCATTATGCCCTCCGAAAGCAAATGAATTGGACAACGCACAATTGATTTTATATTTACGTGCCTGATTTGGGACATAATCAAGATCCAGTTCCGGGTCAGGATTGTCGTAATTTATGGTAGGAGTTAAATATTCATTTTTGATGCTTAACACGGTAATGGCCGCCTCTATTACGCCTGCGGCACCAATGGTATGCCCGATCATTGATTTTGAAGAGGACACAGGGATATGACAGGCCTTTTCACCGAATACTTTTTTTACGGCCAGGGTCTCGTATTTATCATTTAAAAGCGTGGAAGTGCCGTGGGCATTGATATAATTTACATCATCGACTGAAATGCCGGAATCCCTGATGGCTTCAGCCATCGTTTTGGCCATTCCCTCCCCGTCTTTCATTGGGGCCATGATATTATAGGCCTCGCTGGTAATGGCATAACCCGGCATTTCGGCATAGATCGCTGCCCCGCGGGCTTTTGCATGCTCTTCCGATTCGAGAACAAGAATACCGGCTCCTTCGCCTATTACAAAACCATCACGGTCTTTGGTAAACGGACAGCATGCTTTCTCCGGCCGGTCATTGTTGGTTGAAAGCGCATATAATTCATTAAACCCTTCAATTTCCTCAAAATTTATAATGGAATCTGCTCCCCCCACAATCATTATGTCTGCCCGGTTACTTTTAATGAGGTCATACCCCAGGCCAATAGCAAATGCCGACGATGAACAGGCTGAAGCAACCGTATAATTTGGCCCTTCCAGCTCAAATTCAAGCGATATCCAGGCCGACATGGCATTATTCATGCTTTTCAGGATACGGTTTTGTGCTGTAGTTTCTTTTTCAGAACTTGTGTTTCCGGTATTTACAACCCCCAGAATGACACCGCAACGGCTTTTATCTTCCTTTGTAAAGTTAATATTGGCATCTGTAATTGCGTCCTTTGCACACACAAAACACATTCTTGTAACCCTTGTCATCTGGCTTGCAGAACGCTTCCTGATATATTTTTTTGATATTTCCTCAAAATCATCAGGGACCTGAGCGGCAATCTGGGTGCCATTTTTAGAAGCATCAAACAGGGTAATTCTTTTCACACCGCTTTTCCCCTGGATAAGGTTTTCCCAGTTCTCGGCAGCATTCAACCCTAGCGATGATATTATATTCAGCCCTGTAATTACTACTTTTTTATTCATGCGGTATTTGTTATGAGAAATTTATTCAATCTGTTTCAAAAGGCCCCTTTTCAATGCCCATGTATTCCTTTACGGCATAATTGATGGTTGCTTTATCGCAAATTCTTTTTTCCACAAAAGTAGTGGCTGTTTGGATATAACAATCCCTTAACCTCAGATAAATCTGTTTTTCGATCACCGGATCAATGGTGACATGTTCGGCATGAATAAATAATTGAGTTCCGTAGGAATAAAATCCCCGCTTTGTCTTCTGGCCTAAAAAACCCTGAGATGTCAGTACGGCCAGCTCTTCTATCAATTCACGGTACTGTTGCGGTCCGGAAGAAAACACTGAATAGTTTTTAATGGATACCAGCATCACATCCAATCCAACGCTGTCGAAAAACCCGAATACGCCTACAGGGAAAAAATATTTTGTCACAATATCATCCATTTCTCTGTAAGATAGATTATGGATGACCTTCAGCCGAAATGCTTCATTTTGGAAATCGAGAAACAGGCGGTTTAACATGAAAGCGCCTTCCTGATTCAGTAATATATGTTTTAGATTAATGGTTTTTAAAAACCGTATTGCTTTTTCCGTTATTCCCGGATTTGTTCGTTCGCATACCATCAATTCAACAATGTTCTTCAGGGAAACCGGGTAAAAGAAATGCATCCCGATTAGAGTACCCCCTAATCCCAAATCATAAGCAAGGATAGATGATGAGTTGGACGCTAATATGCATTCAGAGGGTACAATCGTGAGTAATTTCGAGAAAAGCTGCTGTTTAATTATTTTATCTTCAGTAACGGCTTCAATAATCAGGTGGCATTTATCCAATAATTCAAGTTCGACGGTAATGCAAGCATTTAACAACTTCCTTTGAAAAAGTTCTTCTGTGATCAGCTTGTTTTTCAATTCCCTGTTCAGCTTTTTGCTAAAACCAATTATTACTTCATCCTTTTGCTGTACCGTTTCACAAACCAATATCAATTGAAAGTCAAAATCTACAAGGTAATAAAAAAGGTTCAAACCCATTTTCCCCGAGCCAACGATTCCGATAGTTGATAATTCTTTTTCCATAGAGTTACAAGCATTCAAAAACAAAGCCGGCTTGCATGAACTTACTGACTTCGGTTACAAAACTCAGGATCATGTCATGTTTTTCGAGTTTTTCCTCCCTTACCATTTTATCAAGACAAATAAATGCCATGGGCGGGCCGGCATATCCCATCGAAGCTATTTTGGTATACAAGCTATCTTTGGGAATGCCTAATTTCATGCATTCCTCCATGACCAGTTCCGATATATGTTTCGACGGGAAATTAACCTGAAAATATTTTAAATGAGCCAGGTCGATATCATATTTGCTGATCATGCGTTTGAGTCCTTTGAAAAAAACAGTTCCATCGGCATCATGAAAATGCTCCCGTAATTGTTCATTGAACATCTGAGCCAGATGATGACAACCCTTTTCGAATTCTTCGCGGGGATTCATCCAATAGGCAGGGCGGTTGTTACGCATAGCCGCGGTTTTTTTACCTCCGATCGATTCCATATAGGTATGTTTCAGGAACAGGCCATTTTCACCTTTTTCATCGGCTTTTAAAATCAATGCTCCTGCTCCGTCACATAAAAAATATCGTAAAAAAAGTTCTTCTTTTTTTACTATTGGTTGGTTATAATATTCTGCCCTCAATTCAGAGGAGGAAATGTTGGCAGATAAAACAAGGGCATTTTTATAACGTCTGTTTCGAATCAGGTCGTGAGCCAGTAAAAGCGCCTTGTATGCCGAAGTACAATTGGCATGAATGGAAAGTTCAGCGCACTCCTCAATACCCAGCATTTCCTGAATGCATACAGAAGCCGTAGGCATTTGGTCCTGGTGAGCGCTTCCGTAAACAATCAGTTCGACTTCTTCAGGTTTCATATTTGCCGATTCCAGAGCTTTCCGGGCCGCTTTTACTGACATTGTTATATTATCATCATTAAACTGCCGGGTAACGGGATCAATCGCAAAATGGTAGTATTCCGCTTCCAGCATTTCTTTCATCAGGTTTTTCATGCGTGAGAGCCAATGCTGAATTTTTTTGGGAGCCTCCGTTAATTCCCCCAGATAAGCATCCACCTCATTAATGGAAACTGCCTTGCCGGGCAGATACATTCCCGTACCTGAAAGGCGAACGAAGATAGGATCATTATTATCCATTCACGAAAAAATCTTTAATGTATTTTTTTTTAAAAATTCGTTTGTAATCTTTCGCCACAAATTTAGCAAATGCCACAGCCTGAACCATCATTTTTTTCCTCGGAAGAACAACATCAGCAATTCCCCATTCACAGGCCTGCCGAGCAGAAAAATTTTCACCGTTTAATATTAACTCCATTGATTTCGCTATACCTGCAAGTTGCGGCAATTTTTGCGTTCCGCCGCAACCCGGCATAAGGTTGAAGGTAGATTCGGGCAAAGCAAAAAGCGAATTGTCTGCACAAATACGGATATGGCAAAACATAACCAGTTCCAGTGCAGATCCTAAACAAACCCCTTGAATGACAGCAATAACAGGTATTTTTAATTGATCGAGGAAATATAATGACAGATTGTTCTCGATTAAAAAAGAAGGCATGTCCTGCGAGCCATGTTTCTCTATCTCAACATCAATGGCCTTGAATAAATCCTGCAACTCCACCCCTGAAGAAAAATGCCGTCCGCTGCCATAAACCAAAATTGCTTTTGCATTACTTTTCAGGATGACCTTCTGTGTTAAATGCCTCAGTTCATCAAAAAAAGCTTTGGTCATATGATTGGACGGCGGCTGGTTCAGCACCAAATGCCCGATGCCTTCCTCCACTTTCCAAAGGATGGTTTTGTATTCCTTCATTATTGCTATTCTATCACTACCATTGAAGCTATCCAGTTCCTGGAATGAGAAATGGAGCACATAATATTTTTTACGCCTGTATCTTTGATTTTTTGCATTAACCCCCCACAGGTGAAAATTTCAGGTTTGCCATTTTTATCATTCAATATGCTGATTTCAAGATATCGGGATGATTGAAAATAGTCCAGCAGGCTTTTCTTAACCAGATATCGTCCGCATAAACTTCTGTAATTGCCGGGGACAAGATATTTCTCCAGCTCAACGGGTTGAAATAAAACTTCTAAAGAAACTTCTTCAATGATTTCTTTACATTCATGGAATTTCATTTTTTTTATGATAACACGATCATTCACCTCACAAATTTTTATTCCGGAAGATCTCATCGGCAGCCAGATCACAAAACATACGGGTTTCTTCCTTCATTGCCTGCTGAAAACTCATATCCTGTGAATTTTTAATAGCTTTTACAATATAGTTTATCACTTTCATGCTTCTGCCCGAAATCATCTTATGCATCATGCCCAATGCATGATCAAACACTTCGTTTGCAGGCACGACCCGATCAACCAACTTAAGCGCCAGGGCTGTCCGGGCATCGACCACGTCGCCGGAAAGCATCATGGCCATTGATTCAGGAACATTTATTCTTCGTGATAACCTGACTGTTCCCCCTAAACCCGGCATCAAATTGTAATTCACTTCAGGAAAAGCAAAAAGCGATGTTTCTGCACAAACGATCAGGTGCGAAGCCAGTGCGATTTCCAGTCCGCCACCAAAACAAGCGCCACTCACTGCAGAAATCACCGGGATGGGAAGGTGATCAATATAATCCAGCAAATCTTTTCCGAAAATCATTTCATTCTGGAGACAAACTGAATCAACAGCAAACTTTCTTAATTCATCAAGGCTTGCCCCTGCGGAAAAATGCCTGCCTTTCCCTTTAATAATAATTCCCTTTACACCGGCTGACAATATTTCTTTTTCAAGTATATCTGGTAAAACAAATGCCGGCGCCATCAAATAATTTTGCGGAGGATTATTAAGCATGATAATCCCTGTTTCATCAACTACTGTCCAATTCACATGTTCGTTTAACTGCTTACTTACAGGAATAATTTCTGACATATTATTTCGGGTATATCGACAGGCATCCTGTCTTTATTGATCAGGAGTGTCTTAACGCTTGCTTTGGCCATTTTAAGGTTTGTCCTGTTGTTCATAAAGATATTTAGGAAAACAATGTAAGGGGATTCTTTCTTAATAATTGTTTGAATTCCCAATTCATCAAACAAAACTGCTTCACGAATGTATTTAATATGATTTTCAATAACCACCAGCATCAGGTCATCCTGGGTTATATATTCATACAAACCTGTTTCGCGAATAATTTCCCAACGCGTTTGCTCCAGATAATTAAAATAAACTGCATTGTTCAGATGCCCATAAGAATCTAATTCATATCCTCTGACGACAATGGTATGATTATATTTCATTTTATTCTTAAACAAATTTTATTTAAATACCTGATTTCATTATTGCACAGCGTGGCATAATAATAAATTAGTAAAATCTCTTGTGCTATTGAATCATAAAACACTGCCTGTCAGACCGAGTTTATCGAGGTCATATTTCGCCAACACTTCGACAAGCTCAGTGTGACATTGCTCAATATGACATTTGATTTTCAATTAGATAGAATTTCAATAGCACAACGCGTTAGTAAATCATTTTACCATGCTTTTCCATTGAACAAATTTAAAAACAAATATCAGATATTTAATTAAAAGTCAGGAATAATATTATAATATTTCCGACTTTATTAAGAGAACCTCTAAAAACTCACTTTTATTGGCAGATGCAGGATACAGGATACAAGATAAAGCCCGATATTGCAGGCATCCTGTATCATGTATCTGTTCTAT
>JAZDMF010000222.1:0-3155 GCA_043801235.1 Bacteroidota bacterium
CAGATTACAAACATAACAGAAAAATGAATTTGACAACAAAATATTAAAATGACTAAATTGAAAGATAAAAGATTTATTTTTTTTGCCGATCTATAGACAACAAATAAGGAATGTCATCTTACAGCATTTTTTAAATTTATAAATTAAAAATGGGGAAATCAAATTATGAAAAAACTTTTTACAATATTGGGGCTGCTCGTCATAATAGGCTTTAGCGGATTTACACAAGTTAACCTTGACAGCGGGCTTATTGCAAAATATTATTTTGACGGTAATGCAAATGATGAGAGCGGGAACGGAAGCCACGGAACTGTATATGGTGCAACGCTTACAACTGACAGGTTTGGCAACTTAAATAGCGCATATGATTTTGATGGAGTTGACAATTATATAGAAATTGGAACGCCATCAATTATAAATAATTTTAATGCTTTGACATTATCAGTCTGGGTGGTTTTAGACAGAACTGATGTGAACCTGGGAATAGTCGCTAAAACCAATGGTACTTTAAATGATTTTGGTTTTGAATACAATCATTGGAGTGGGGAAAATCTGGCATTTGCAGTCAATTATAATTATACACCACAGGGTGTCCGGTTAAATTTAGGTACTTTAACAGCAAAGAGCTGGACTCATCTGTTAGGTTTTTGGGATGGTTCAAATGTTGGTTTTTATAAAAATGGTATTGAGATAACTTCTGTCCCATATACAGGCAAACCGCTTATAGATGGCAATTTATCTTTAACAATTGGAAGGCTGGGAAGTTATGGGGGTTGGTATTTTGATGGAAAAATTGATGATGTTCGCATATACAATCGTGTATTAGATAGTGTAGAAATTGACTCACTTTATCATGAAGGCGGTTGGGCAGGTACTAAGGAAATTGTACCAGAAAATATCTTTTCAATTTATCCTAACCCAACCAATGATAATATTACAATTGAAAACACTTTTTTAAATAATATTAAAGATGAAATAATTTCAATTTATAATATACAGGGGCAATTATTAATGAAGCAGCCGATATTGAAACTAAAAACTAACATTGATATTTCAACCCTTGCAAAAGGAATATATTTTATAAAAGTTAAAACAGAAAAAGGGATTGCGGTGAAGAAGTTTGTGAAAAAATAATTTTTTCAACTTAATATTGAAAGTCTACTTCATTTATTATAAAATATAAAATTATTGGAACAAAAGACATTTTGCCCAGTTGCTAACAGCGGTCTTACGCTACGTCTCAGATATTTTGACGTTAAACCCGGCCGGCAATACGCAGATATCAAGGTATTCTGCGCGGCACAAGCCGTGTGCTGATTATTATTGATTCCATTGGGAATTATGTATTATTTTTGCACCCTGAAATTTCGTGAACTGATATGAGAGTGCTACTTTTGAATCCGCCCTACGGTGAAGATTTCTGCCGTTCCGCCCGCTGGGCTGCAAAATCACGTGGAAGGGTTCAGCGGCATCCGGACTGGTTCCTTATAGCTGCTGCTATATTGGAAAAAGCCGGAAATGAAGTAAGGTTTACCGATGGCGCCACCCTCAATCTGAATGAAGAAAGTATTAAAAAAATAATAGCAGAGTACAATCCAGCTTTTGTTGTATGTCATACAACCACTCCCTCCATTTATAACGATATTCATTTTACGGGAACAGCAAAGAAAATATGCAATCCTGTAACAGCGCTTATTGGTCCTCATGTCAGCGTTATGCCGGAAAATACATTTGAAATCGCAAAAGGTTCGGTTGATATTATTGTCCGGGGTGAATACGATTATGCATTAAGAGATATTGCCGGAGGAAAATCATGGAAAGATATTGCTGGTATTTCGTATCATAAAGATGGGAATATTTTTAACAACCCTCAGGAAGCACCAATAGATGTAAATGAACTACCATTTCCTGCATGGCATCACATCAAACCGGAATGGTATAAAGATGCAGGGAAATTATTTCCTTTTCTTACTTTATTGTCGGGCAGAGGATGTTTTGCGAATTGCACCTTTTGCCGCGATACTCCTATTATGTATGGCCGGAAACTGCGATATCGCCGCCCTGAATTAGTTGTTGACGAAATTGAATATGACTACAAGTTGTTTCCATACATTAAAGAAATAATGTTTGAAACAGATACATTCACAGCTTCTTCTTCACATGTACGTGGGGTATGTGAAGAAATACTGAAAAGAAGTTTAAAAATAAAATGGAGTTGCAATGTCAGGGTAGATGTTGATCTTGAACTTTTACCACTGATGAAAAGAGCAGGATGCCGCATGCTGATGATCGGTTTTGAATTTGGTACACAGCAAAGTCTTGATGCAGTGAAAAAAGGCATTACCCTTGAACAATCCATGAAATTTGCCGGAGCAGCACATAAGCTGGGTTTCACATTACACGGTTGTTTTATGATAGGCGCACCCGGAGAAACCAGGGAAAGCGCACAAAAAACAATTGACTTTGCAAAGAAACTGCCTCTTGACACTGTTCAGTTTTCGGGAATCTGCGTGTATCCCGGAACAGAATTATATGATTGGGCAAAAAGCAAAGATTATATTGTTCCTAAAGACTGGAATGAGTGGGTGAATAATTCAAAAGAACAGGTTACATTGTTAAATTATCCTCAGCTCTCAAAAAATGAAATCGATGAATATGTTGATAAGGGACTACGGCAATTCTATCTCAGGCCAAAGCAAATGTTTAAAATGTTTTTTGCGATAAAAAGTTTTGGCGACCTGAGAAGAAAACTGTATGGGTTGAAAGGTTTTTTAAATTATTTTAAATCGAAAAAATAAATGAATGTCTTATTAATAGAACCCCCGCCCGCAAATAGATTTGGTAATTTAAGGACCCTTGGGAGCATTGGCACGCTGAAAACTGACATGTGCTGGCCTCCGCTTGATTTAATGATTATCTCCGGACTTCTGAAAAAAGAAAATATTCGATCAAAAATATTTGATGCAAATTCCATGAAGGCAACATGGGATGATGTAAAAAAAATAATTGTAGATGAAAAACCTGAAATGGTAATCTTCACTACTTCAACGCCTACTCTGTATCATGATTTAAAAACAGCAGATATTGCAAAGGAAGTTTCTAAGAATATTTATACCGCAGTTACTTCAACACATATTAATGCTTTACCCGAAGAA
>JAZDMF010000276.1:0-2795 GCA_043801235.1 Bacteroidota bacterium
GTTTTTTCCTTATGGTTATCTTTAATACAAACATCAGAAGTATTGTCAGGAAAAATCCTAAGAATGGAGAAATAAGCAGGGACAACCCTACTTCTTCTACCTTGTGCCAGTTCAGCGCCACGCTTTCACTTCCCGGTAAAAAGCCAAATGCAAGCCCAACGCCAAAAATTGAACCTATCAATGTGTGAGAACTTGATACAGGAATTCCGAAATACCATGTTCCCAGGTTCCATATAATTGCTGTAAGAATTAAAGCCATGATCATGGCAATGCCATGCGACATGTTTGCATCAACAAGGGCTTCAACAGGAAGCAAGTTGACAATACCCATGGCTACTGCAATTCCGCCAAAATAAACCCCAATAAAATTCCATAATCCGGACCATATAACAGCAATTCTGGGTTTAAGGGAATGTGTGTAAATTACAGTAGCAACCGCATTGGCAGTATCATGAAAGCCATTGATGAATTCAAACGCACATGCCGCAAAAAGGCACAACAGAAGTACTATGGTTAAGCCAGCATCAAGTCCGAACATTAAGACAGATTATTCAATTACTAAACTGACAAATTTGGGAAATTTAATCGGAATAATTCATAAGGTTAGAAAGTTGTTAATAAAAATTGTTCAAGGTATAATTACTTTACTGTTTAATTGCTAAACTGGTGGAAAGAAAGGAATGATGCACTTAACTGTTAGACGTTATTTCGTTTGTTGCAAGTTACTGGTTACCCGCTTCGCTCTAGCCAGCGAGGCGAGCTGGTTGCTAGTTGGGTCTTCATTCATTATTTTTATTCGCGCTGCATGTTCTGGCAAATTTGTGTTTAAAATTATTTTCGATGAAATGCTTTATGGATGGAAAAATATTTTTATCATTGTAATAAAATAAATAATTGACAACGAAACTCTGCAAATTAATAAATAAATGAAAAAAACAAAAATCCCATCAGAGGTTCAGGAAAAAGTTAACGCAATAATTGCTGACTTTAATAAAGCTACTTTCAAAAAAAATACTGAAATAGCATATTATTCAGAATTCAAAGGCGAATTTTTATACCTGAAAAGAATGGAAGGAGAAATTGATAGCCCTTGTGCCCGGCTCAGATACAACGGAAAATTTAATGAATGGGATTTTGACATTTTCAAATGGAGCAGTGAGCGCTATGATCCGGATGAATTTATGTTTCCAGGCGCAGAATTTGTGAACGGAACAATTGAAGGCGCATTAAAAGCTTGTCAGGCGGCTTATCCGCCAAGCTGGTCGCCCTCTGCATCAGATTTTTCAACTTTTTTAAAAATATTTTCCGGAAAATAATATTACTTAATATTAAAAACATGGCAGAACAACAGCATTTAGATGCTCATTATACCAGAATGGATAAGATTTTTCGCTTAAGCTTAGGCGAAAAAGGAGCATATAGTTGCGCAAGATTTGATGGTGATTTTTCAATGACTACTGAAGCAGCGCAATTAAAAAAACACCAGTTTATAGTTAACGGATGTAATATAAAAAAAGGCTCAAAAGTTCTCGATATTGGATGCGGATGGGGAGCATTCGTAGATTACCTGACAGGGATTGGAGTTGATGCCTATGGCGTTGTATTAGCCAAAGGACAGGCAGATGCCTGTATAAAAAATGGCTTGAAAGTTAAGCATATGGATTCTAAAGATATTACTCCTGAAACATTTGGAATGTTTGATGCAGTGGCAGCTATGGGTAGCCCCGAACATTTATGTTCTGTGGAGCAGTATAAAGCAGGTAAGCAAGAAGAAATATATAAAACATATTTTAAACAAATAGCCGGCTTGTTGCCTGTTGGCGGGCGTTTTTATTGCCAGGCAATGGTGTTTGGGCCTACTGTTGTTAAATTTGAAGATATTCCATTTGATAAAACAGATTTACGAAAAAAGGAATTTACGAACGAAGAATTAATGGATATTATTTGCCGCGTATTTCCCGGCTCCTGGCTTCCATATGGTAAAGAAGGATTAATTGATCCGGCAGCGGAACACTTCAAAGTAATTTCAGTTGATAGCGGCAGGTTGGATTACATTGAAACAATTCACAGATGGACAGCAGCGTTTAAGAGATATAATTTCAAGAAATATTTGCTTTTTGCTTCTTTCATTCCTGAATATTTAACCAGCCGGTCTTTTAGAGAATGGATGCGCCGGTTTAAAATACAAGCTAACTTACTTGTTTTTGAGAGAGAAATATTCGAGCATTATAGAATTGTATTTGAAAAAGTTAAAGATTAATCACAAATTTTTAAACGCTCCTGCAATATATTTCACAATATCCCCTGCAATCATAGAAACTTCACCTTTTTTCTTTGCAGATAGATCTCCGGCAAGGCTATGAATATATGTTCCGATTAAACTAGTTTCAAATGAAGAATAACCGCAGGCTTTTAAGCCAAGAAGAATTCCTGTAAGCACATCGCCGCTGCCACCGGTAGCCATTCCGGGATTGCCTGTAGAGTTAAAAAAGAAGCGCCCGTCGGGTGTGGAAATGGTTGTATATGCTCCTTTGTAAATAATATATATTCCAAATTTAATTGAAAATTCTTTCTGCAGCTCCAAACGATGCATGCTGTTTGAAGTCTTTCCTGCAAGGCGCACAAATTCGCCTGGATGCGGTGTAAGTATGCTGCCTTTGGGCAGGAATGAAAGCCATGTTTTGTTTTCTGCAAGTATATTTATTGCATCTGCATCAAAAATAATCGGAACCCCGCTGTTCTGGATGAGAAGCTTCATCATTTTCTGTGTTTCTTCCCTCTGCCCTATTCCCGGA
>JAZDMF010000318.1:0-6238 GCA_043801235.1 Bacteroidota bacterium
ATATGGTGCAATAATTTTTAATCAACAGTCAATTGTTAATTTTGCGTAACATCAGTCAATAAGTATTAGTTCATTGAAATTTGGTATAATGACGGAAGAGTAGCTGTTATAGTTCAATTTACCTGCCTGCCAACCTTCGGATGGTGAACCGGCAAGGCAGGTTGGACTATTACAGATACAGCATCGGTATTACCTGAGATTAACATGCAATTCACTCTTGTCGCTATCTATCCGTGAAAGAAATTTTGGAACGGTAATTGATAAGTAGAATTCCAAATTTAAAAATCATGATAGCAGTTAAAAGTTCCGCAGGTGAGAAAATGTACACTTCTGATTCTTTCTTTAATTATTCCCTGCAAGTAAATATTCCTGCCGGACATATTCATATTGATGAACCCGTTAATGACATCAGGAACCTGAAAGTTTTTTTTAAATATATTTTTGGTCTTTTAGAAGATAAAGGCACATTCTGTTTTTATTATAACCACAGGATTGATAATTCTGAGAAAAGGATCAGACCGGCCATCTTGCCGCTTATGATTATCCCGTTTAATTTAAAAGGATATGGAATAAAGATCTTATCCGAGACAAAAATAATTGACAAGCTTTTTGCAAGCGGCTTTGAAATTCTTGATGTTTCATCAGATAATGGGTTGCGTAAATATTCTGCCAGGAAAAACATTTTGCTGACGATTTAAAAACAGAAGAAACAACTCCTCCAATATACCATCTGCCTTCAAATAAGTAAGAGATTTGCCATAGCAAATCTCTTACTTATTTTATGTATGATATTTTTAACAGCCTAAAGTTGCTACCATCACAGCTTTTATGGTGTGAAGGCGGTTTTCTGCCTCATCGAATACAACAGACATAGATGATTCGAAAACATCTTCTGTTACTTCCATGCCATCAAGGCCGTATTTCCGGAAAATATCTTCACCCACTATAGTTTGCCTGTTATGGAATGCAGGGAGACAGTGCAGGAATTTTACTTTCGGATTTCCTGTTTTCTTAATCATTTCAGCATTGACCTGATAAGGTTTAAGAAGTTTAATTCTTTTTTCCCACACTTCTGCAGGTTCGCCCATGGATACCCAAACATCGGTATAAATAAAATCAACACCTTTTACGCCTTCATCCACACTTTCAGTAAGAATGATTTTTGCTCCGGTCTCTTTTGCTATTTCCTTGCATTTTTTTACCAGCGCTTCATCCGGCCAGCATTCCTTTGGAGCTGTTGCCCTGAAATCCATACCCATTTTTGCAGCGCCCACCATAAGCGAGTTGCCTACATTGTTATGAGCATCGCCGGCAAATGTGAACGCCATTTTATTCAAAGGCTTATCGCAATGTTCAATCATTGTAAGGAAGTCGGCAAGAATTTGTGTAGGATGAAATTCGGTGGTAAGACCGTTCCATACAGGTACTCCTGCATATTGCGCAAGTTCTTCAATAATCTTTTGGCCATAACCGCGGTATTCAATGCCATCATACATCCTTCCAAGTACGCGGGCTGTGTCCTTCATCGATTCTTTTTTTCCGATTTGTGATCCGGTGGGACCGATATAAGAAACATGAGCGCCCTGGTCAAGAGCAGCCACTTCAAAAGCGCAACGTGTGCGTGTTGAATCTTTTTCGAAAATAAGAGCAATGTTTTTGCCTTTCAGTTTCTGCTGTTCGGTACCCGCATATTTTGATTTTTTCAGGTCTTTGGAAAGTTCCAGTAAAAATTTTATTTCTTCAGGTGTAAAATCGAGAAGTTTTACAAAACTTCTGTTCCATAAATTAAAAGCCATGTCTTCCTCCGTGCTCAAGTGGGTTAGTAATTATCTATCTGTCGAGGGCAAAGTTAAAAATACAATTTGAATCCCAAAAAATAAAAAAAGGTGCATTCTCACGCACCTTTTCTTTTCAAAGATAAGTTATCAGTATGTTACATCCACGCTGCGTACGCGGTATCTTTTCTTATTGTAATTTTTCAGCAAACTTGAACGGCCCGATTGTGCTGAAGGCAGATCATTATATTCTTCGCAAAGAACACTATTGGTAAATAAATTGAAATCCTTCGGATACTTTTTTATGACAGCCTTTTTAAATTTATTGATTGCGCCATCCTTATTGTTGTATTGTTGTTTTGCAATAATAACAGTTGAAACAACTGCATCCCACTTGTCGTATCCTGTTGATGCAAAAGAATGTGCAACGTAATATCGGGTGTGGTCAACAGGTTTGTTGTCAGTGATGGTCGTTTCCTTTGAGGGAATAAATCTGGCAAGGAAAGGAATATTGATATTTCCGTTATATTGCAGGAATGCTGCAGCACCGCCGCCAAGAATAATAACTGAAAGCAAGCCTATAATTATCCATAAGAGAACTCCAATGCCTTTTTTC
Source organism: Bacteroidota bacterium (assembly GCA_043801235.1). Lineage (GTDB taxonomy): Bacteria > Bacteroidota > Bacteroidia > Bacteroidales > CG2-30-32-10 > DAOQAK01. The sequence goes on from JAZDMF010000318.1 coordinate 2,392, forward strand.
TTTTTTGGAAGTGCAGAAATGCTGGGTTGTTGCTGGTATGAGGGTTGCTGAGTAATAGGTGGAACTACAGGTGTTATAACTAGAGGTGGCGGGGGAGTAGTGTCAACAGGTATTTGATCCTTATCCATTGTGAGCTTTGTTCCACAGCCATTGCAGAAAACTTCATTTCCTTCAATTTTTGCACCGCAGTTCGGGCAGAAAGAAACAACAGGAGTAGTAACAACTGCAGGAGGCGGAGTTTGATTTACAGAAGGAGGAACGGGTTCATTGACTATTGGAGGAACAACGGGTGTTTTAACAACAGGAGGCGGGGGAGTAGTGTCGACAGGTTTTTGATCCTGAGTCATCGTTAGCCTTGCTCCGCATCCATTGCAGAATATTTCATGCTCTTCGATTTTTGCACCACAGTTTGGGCATAAGTTAACTGCAGGTGTTTCTGCAACCGGAGGCGGTGGAGATGGTAGTACAACAGCTTGTTCTTTCTTGACAAATGGATGAAGTTCGGCAAGCTTATAACAGCAAACCGAACATATCATTTCATCGCCGTCCAGCTTTACGCCGCATTCCGGACAAAATGTGAGATCGTGTTTCTTTTCCATGATTTTAGTGTTTGAATAATTTCAGATGCAAATATATAATTTTATAATAGTTTAAAAGAATTCTTAATATTTTGGGCTGAAACTCAATAATAATAGGTATTTTGATTAACTCCAGCCTTATCCGCCTAGCCGGCAAGCTTGGAGGTCGGAGTTATAAAAAAACACGTTATACTGAAAAAAATCAGGTTTGCGAAAAAGTTACCTGCTATCGGTAGGTAGGTTGATTAATTGTTCATCGTTAATCGGTGAAAAAGCCATTTAACTCTATGATTAACCATTAACGGTTAACTCGTTCTGTTTTTTTACAAATTCAACTTCGTTCAGTATAATAAAGGACTTTAGTACAATAGATATCATTTCAACTCAAAAATCCATGCGGAAGGATTATCTTTCTGCCTGATGTTGCCGATATCCTGCATAGCTTCTTGCTGGGTGGAATATGCCTTGTAGCAAATTCTCCAGTTTCCGCTTTCATTCTGCCCCACAACCTGTGCATCGGGATATCCTTTTGATTTTAAATTTCCGACAGCTTCTTGTGCCTGTGTTTGTGTTGAGTATGAACCGGCAATAATAAAATATTTCATGCTGCTGTTCAATGCAGTATTTCCCTGGGAATTTTGATTTGTATTATTTTTATCAGAGGGGTTGGTGTTATTCTTCATGGTTGATGCAGAATCATTTCTTTGCTGCATAGCCTGGTTGTTTTTAACAGCGTCAATATTTTGTTTGGTTGTATCTGAAGTTTGTGATTTGTTTTTAGAAGGAATGTAATCTTTCAGAAGGGCAATGCTGATATTCCCGTTATATTGCAGGAAAGCAACAGTACCGCCACCAATAATCACAATACTGAAAGAAATGATTATAATCCACCAAACTATTCCTAATCCTTTTTTTATTTTTTTCTTTTTGGTTTTCTCCGGATAAAAGGGCTGGTTTTGTGAAACAGGCGTAGCAGGTTTTTTATCCTTTACAGCTTCGGTAACCGGCGGCTTTTCAGTTGACGGGAGAACAGGTTTTACTTCTTTTTTTACAGGTTCAGTTACAGGCGGGGCATCTTGCTTTGGAGGAACAGGGGTTTCTGGAATCACAGGAACAGGTGCTTCAGCAAGTTTCAGGCCGCAGCCGGAACATATATATTCCTGGCCGGTGAGTTTAAATCCGCACTCAGTGCAGAAATATAAATTGTGTACTTTTTCCATATGTGGGAGTTTTAAATATTCGATATAAAGATAAAAGAATTATGCAAATAATAAAAGCCGGTCAGAAAACCAGCTTTTGAATAATGTAGATCAACTATTTATTATAGCTTTCTCTATTTCAGTTTGATTACCTTGAATCCGAATAAAATTATTCCTACTGCTGCTATAAGAGCAATTATTAATCCAAAGCCTGGTGAAAGGTATCCTGTAAGAACAGATCTTAAAAGATCGATAAAACAAAAACCACCAGCTCCAATTCCACCGAATGAAATAATTTTATCTTTTACTTCTGGTTTCATTTTCATAGCAGCGCTAAATATGGCTAAACCTGCTATTCCTAAGAAAATAAGGAATACAAGATACCTGAAGCTAAAAGCAGCACCACCCCAATAAAGTCCTCCCCATCCACGAATAGTTATCCATGGAAGGAATGTGCAGATTAAACCAAGGGTTGCTGCCCCAGCAATTATCCATGCTGACATGGGGGTTTTACTAATATCGAAGCCCGGACCGGCGGGTTGCTGTTCATTTGTTTGTTGCTGCTGCTGAGGTTGTGGTGTAACAGGAACGTCACCCATAGTATTGCCACATGAGTGGCAGAATTTTGCACCATCTTTTAAAGTGGCACCGCATTTTGGACAAAACATAGTTTTAAATATTTAGTTAAACAATAGATTTTGGTTTCCTGATTTTATTCAAAGATAAAATTTAATTTCTTACTGTAAAAATTATTTTTACAAAATTCCTTTAATAATAGTTCGGTAAGTTTTTGCAAAATGCTGATTACTAATAGATTTCATCCTACCGATCGAAATGACAAAAACATTAATAATCAGCATTTTGTCATTTCGAATTTATGAGAAATCTAAAAAACTACAGAACTATTACTTTAACATTTATTTATTTTAAAATAATTTTTGTTCCGCAATCCATATTGCCAAGAAGTTTGGCTTCGGTAATGATGGTTATTTTGCCGCCGTTTTCAATAAACTGGATAGCTGCCCTGATTTTTGGCGCCATACTTCCTTCTGCGAATTGTTTTTCTTCAAGATATTTCTTTGCTTCGGTAACTATAAGTGTATCGAGTTCCTTTTGATCGGGTTTATTGAAGTTGATGCAAACTTTGGGAACATCGGTGAGTATGAAAAACTCATCGGCTTCAATTTGTACAGCTAGCAATGCTGATGCAAGGTCTTTGTCAATAACGGCATCGATACCTTCAAGAACATCTGGTTCTTTATAGAATACCGGAATTCCGCCCCCACCAACTGCTACTACAACCTGACCATCGCGGGCAAGTTTTGCTATCGATTTTCTGTTGCCTATAACAAGAGGCTTTGGTGAAGCAACAACTTTTCTCCAGCCACGGCCTTTCGGATCTTCAGCAAAAACCGAACTGGTTTCTTTGGTAATTTTGTCAGCTTCTTCTTTTGAATAATAAGGACCTATTGGTTTTGTGGGTTTTTTAAAAGCGGGGTCATCTTTGTCAACAAGTACTTCGGTAACAATGGTGATTACATCGCGGTCCATTTTATTTTTTTCAAGAACATTGCGCAATTGCTGTTCAATCATGTATCCGATAAATCCCTGGCTGTATGCGCCGCAAATATCCAAAGGCATTTCAGGCAAGCCGAACATTTTAGCGCCTGCCTGGTTCTGCAGTAAAATATTCCCCACCTGGGGACCGTTGCCATGGGTAATGACAACGTTATAATTCTTCTTAATAAGTTCAAGAACACTTAAACAGGTATCGTAAACATTTTTTTCCTGTTCGCTGATAGTACCTTTCTGGTCACCCCTCAGCAAAGCATTACCTCCAAATGCTACAACAGCAAGTTTTTTCATATATCATTTTTTAGTGAGCCGACAAATCTAAAAATATTTCTTTAAATTCCAATAATTATAAAAATCCCAAAAGTCGCAAATAACTAAATAAAGACACCTAAAGATGTTGATAAAACAGAGCTTTAGTATGTCTTTTGTTTCACCAATAAGGTGAAATTTGGGTTTTCAAACTTGCAATAAGAAACCCAATGGACAAAGTTACAC
>JAZDMF010000327.1:0-2022 GCA_043801235.1 Bacteroidota bacterium
GACGGGTTGTGTAGTTTGCCATGCTCTTTTTTGACAAACTTAATAAAACGTCATTATCATTTTTTCCTTTTGCCACCAAAAGGTGGAAACTCGGAATGACAGGGCTTTTGTGAGGTGTATGAGGGAGCGAGGGAGCGTCCAACGAAAGGCGGACGCTCCCGCGCTACCACCCAATAACAACATACTTTTGTCATTCCGAACGAAGTGAGGAATCTCATTTATATAATTATTGCTTGAGTCCTGAATTTAAAATTACAAATCCCAACTCCCAACATAAACCTCAAACCTCATACAATAAACTACAAACTGTTTTTATAAGTAATTGCTTTAACAAGATTTGTCAATGATAGATTTACATCTGTGCGGATATTGTGTTTGCGTCCGTATTCAACAATTTTTTGGTTGATAAATTCAATTTCAGTTTCCGATTTATTCATCAGGTCAACAGCGAGGGAAGGATAATGATTACCGGCATTGCCGAGATAGTTCATGGCAAAATCCAGAAAATTATCCTTAAGTTTTATACCTTCGGCTTCAGCAACTTCAGCGCCTTCTGTTACGGCACATTTAACGAGTTCGAGGGTAGCGGGGAAAGTCATAGCTTCTTTCATTGTCAGTTTCGTTACAGCACACAAAGCGCTAAGTCCGCAGTTGAGGATACCTTTTTCCCATGCTTTATATTTAATTTCCTGAGAATCCACACATTTGGTTTCCATTCTTATGGAATTCATCGTATCCGTTATCCATCTGGCTGTTTCATGTCTTGTATCATTCACTGAAGCCACATAATTCGGTGGGTTGAAAAAAGTGACATTTACAGTATTGGGCGACTTGAGATTGCCTGCAAAATTCACAACCATTCTTAAGATTTGTGATTCGTCAAAAACAGTAGCGAAAATTTTCTCCACGCCTATGCCGTTTTGTGCAATGACAATATTCAAATCTTTGTTAACTGATGTTCCGATCTGTTTCATGACGAGGGCATCATGGTTTGCTTTTACTGAAAAAATGACGATGTCAACATCACTCTGAAGCATATCATTCACCGATGAATAAATACGGTTAAAGCTAGCGGATCTGATTATTTTTCCTTCCAATTTAATTCCATCTGTCCGGATCAGATTTATTTTTTCCTGAATAATATCGCATAATGCAACTTCATAACCGGCTTCCCTGAACTGAACAGCGAGTATCATGCCGACGGGACCTAAGCCTACGATTCCGACTTTACAAAGATTTTTTTCTTTCATTAGCAATAAATATTATTTTATGAAATTATATTTTTATTCTCGCATCAACCACAAACACTTTATCTTCATAAGCAATAATCGGGTTCAGATCCATTTCCTGAATTTCGGGCAGATCAGTGACTAATTGTGAAATACGCTGAATAATTTCAATTACGCAATTTTGACAAACTCCTTTTTCACCTCTTACACCTTTTATTAAAGGAGCAGCTTTGATGGATCCAAGCATTTCTGATGCCTCGGTATCTGATAAAGGAGCAATATTGAAAACCACATCCTTAAAGACTTCGACGAAGATACCACCAAGCCCAAACATAACGAGGTGACCAAGTCCTTTTTCGGCTTTTGCCCCGATAATAAGTTCTCTTCCTCCGGGTAAAAATTTCTGAACAAAGAATCTGAGGTTTTTTGTATCGAATTTTTTTATCATTTTTTCAGCAACAGATATCACAGCGGCGCTATCCTTGATGTTTATTGCCACACCACCTACATCGCTTTTATGAACAATTGATTCCGAATCGGCTTTGATAACTACGGGGAACCCGATTTCTTCAGCAGCTTTTACCGTATCTCCTGTTGTGTCTGCCATTCGCCAGTCTGCAACAGGAATATTATAAGCAGATAAAATTTGATATACATCGGTTGCTGAAAGAATTTCTCTGGAGGCTTCTTTAGCTTTACGGATAATCTCTCCAGCTTTCTTTTTATTGACATCATCGAATTTTTTAATAGTTCCTTTAATCCGGGTTTGTAAGTTATGATATCGAGTCAGGGA
>JAZDMF010000337.1:0-3407 GCA_043801235.1 Bacteroidota bacterium
ACAAGAATCACAGTCAGTCAACGTCTTCTACTAATGGGATAGCAAATACTGCAGTAGGTTCCTGGTCGGGGTATGAGAATTTAACCGGAAACTACAATACTATTATGGGATACAGCGCTTTAAAAAATAACAAAGCAGGTAGCGGCGCAACAGCCATTGGATACCAGGCAATGTTATATGCTAATAATACATCCACTGGATTTCCAAACTATAATGTAGCCCTTGGCTTTGAAGCACTGAGAGGTTCAACAAACGCAGAAAATAATACCGGCAACTATAATACAGCAACAGGCTATAAAACACTTTGGACAAACACTACAGGACACGATAATACCGCAAATGGCTACCAATCGCTTTATTCTAACCAAACAGGTGACAATAATGCTTCTTTCGGGTCGTATGCATTATCTGCAAATTATTCTGGTAGTGGTAATACAGCTGTAGGTGAAGCTTCCCTTATTTCTAATTATTCCGGCAGCTGTAACACTGCAACAGGGTTTTTGTCACTTTGGAATAATTACGATGGGATTAGTAATACCGCTACCGGATATAATTCATTAAATGGAAACACCGATGGTACTTTTAACACCGCCAACGGTACTAACGCACTTATTGCCAATTCACATGGTGACTATAATACTGCTAGCGGAGCTGGTGCGCTTACTGCCAACCAAACTGGTAATAACAATACCGCTGATGGGTATTATGCGCTTTATGCTGATGCTGATGCCAGCAATAATACTGCTGTTGGTTATTATGCTCTTAGCAGTAATGATGGTGATTACAATACTGCCATAGGAGCTGAAGCAGGGCACGATAATGCCACTTACGACTATAGCACTTTTGCCGGTTATGGTGCGATTGCAAACGGCAATTACAGCAACGCCACCGCTGTTGGGAATGGGGCGATTGTATACGGTAGCGATAGAATAGAACTTGGCGATGCGAATACTTCGACTAATGGTGTTTTTACTCCAGGGGGGCTATATTCTGGAAGTGATGGACGTTTCAAATATAATATACAAGAGAATGTGAAAGGCTTGGAATTTATAAAAAAACTTCGTCCGGTTATTTACCAAATGGAAACAAAATTATTAACAGAATTTGTTACACAAAACTTAGCAGACAGTATTCGCAGCAAATATATAGACAGTGTTGATTTTACAGCTTCGCGGAACAAAATACATTCCGGATTTATTGCACAGGAAGTTGATTCGGTAGCTCAGATATGTGGTTATACATCTTCAATTGTACATGAGCCTTCAAATAGTACCGACATTTATTCTTTGAATTATGCAGAAATTGTTGTTCCGCTTGTTAAAGCAGTGCAGGAACTTAGTAAAACTGTTGACAGTTTAAAAACAATAATAGCCGGAACCGGTATGAAAATAATGAATGATAATAATGATAACACCCAGAATGCAGAAACTGTTCTGCAGATTCAGCTTGCTAACGATATTGTCCTTTACCAAAATGAACCTAATCCTTTCGGTGAAACCACAGTGATTCGTTATTATATACCAGATAATTTGACGACAAATGTTTATATGGTATTCTATGATTTCTATGGAAAGGAAGTTAAGAAAGTTGAAATTAAAGAAAAAGGTTCCGGGAAAATAGAAGCAGATACTAAGAACTTATCTGTTGGTATTTATACATACAGCCTGGTGATTGATGGTACTGTTAGGGATACCAAGAAGATGGTGAAAGAATAATCGGCTGAATTTGCTTTACAAAATCCAGTACAAAATCAGTATTGGATTTTGTTTTTGCTTAAACTAATATTAAATTTGTATATAGTTATGAAAAAAATATTATATATAATCTTTTCAATTTTTCCTTTTTTTTGTATTGCACAGAAGCAAGGTAATATATGGTACTTCGGCGATCATGCCGGATTAGATTTTAATACTGGTGCTCCCGTTGTTTTAACAAATGGTCAAACATACCAGGCAGGTAGTATAAATTGTCCCATTGAAGGAACTGCTGTAATATGTGATAGCACTGGAGCATTATTGTTCTATACTAACGGACAAAAGATATGGAATAAAAACCATCAGGTAATGCCAAATGGAGACAATCTTCTTGGAAATTATTCATCTACACAGGCAGCATTAATTGTTCCTTTACCTGGAACCAGTCGCTATTTTTATGTTTTTACAACCGACGATTTTTGTGAAGATAATTTACAATATGGTTTCCGTTATTCAATAGTAGATATTTGTCAGGATAATGGATTTGGCGATATAATGATAGACAAGAAAAATATCAAATTACTTGATACAGTTGCTGAAAAATTGACTGCCGTAAGCCATGCAAATGGTATAGATTATTGGATAATCACACACAAATATTATTCTGATGCTTTCTATTCTTATCATTTATCATCAATTGGAATAGTTGATACAGTAATTTCTCATGTGGGTTCAATTCATCCAGCAGGCTTGCAAAATTCTGGTCAAGCAATAGGATACTTAAAAGCTTCTCCAAATGGACAAAAGCTTGCAATTGTTAATGGGAATTCAAATTATTCTATTGCAGAATATTTTGATTTCAATAAAACCACAGGAATTGTAAGTAATGGGGTATCCATTCAAACTAATCCGCTTTACAATTATTATGGTATTTCTTTTTCACCGGACAATTCTAAATTTTATATTGCATGTTGGTTAAATAATAATGGAATATATCAATTTAATTTACAAGCAGGAGGTGGGAATCCTGATTCTGTTAAAGCTTCAAAAATAAGTATTATAAGTGGTACTCATTATGCAATGCAATTAGCAACTAATGGGAAAATATATGTTGCACGAATGGCATCTGGAAATCAATATATAGGGGTAATAAACAATCCTAATGATTTAGGTTTGGCATGTAATTTAATAGATTCAGCAATTTATTTAGACGGAAAATTTTGTGGTATGGGCTTCCCAAATTTCATTGATTCTTATGATTATTCAAACGCAACATATAAATGTCCTGATACCACTGAAATTGTGAATGAGCATGAAAATAAAAATAATGCGGTTCTTTATCAAAACGAACCCAATCCTTTTGATAATAATACCGTAATTCGCTATTACATTCCTGAAGGTACCATAGGCGATGCTTTTATTTTATTCAGTGATATGTATGGCAATGAAATAAAAAAAGAAGATATTACCGTAAAAGGATTTAACAATATTAAAGCAAATACCGAAAATCTTGCTTCCGGAATCTATTCGTATTCATTGATTATTGATGGAAATGTTATGGATACAAAAAAGATGATACGGAAAAAATAAAAAAATCTTTGAAAAAGCCCACCATTATATTTCTGGGTGGGCTTTCTCTTTTATTAATAATAATTACTTTTGCTCTTAATAACTGATGTTACGCAAAATTAACAATTGACTGTTGATTAAAAA
>JAZDMF010000380.1:0-6349 GCA_043801235.1 Bacteroidota bacterium
AATTCTTTTCCCTCCTATTTCCTGTTCATTGAAATCGATCCCAAAGAAATCGACATAAACATACATCCCACAAAAACTGAAATAAAATTCCAGGATGAAAAAAGTATTTATGCCATCCTGAAGTCAGCGGTGAAACAGGCTGTGGGAAAATTCAGCATCGACAGCATTGATTTTGATACTGAAAAAATTCTTGATATTCCTCCCCTCAAAAAAGGCGAAACTGTAAAACCACCATCAATAAAGATCGATCCGAATTACAATCCGTTTAAAAAAAAATCAAATGGTTCCGTGATGCCTTCTTCTGTTCTCATCAGCAAATCGAATAAAGAGAATTGGGAAAAACTTTATTCCAGACATGCCGACAACCAGCTTGAAATTCCGCAGGCTGAACAACAAGAAAAATCACAGCAATTAATAAATCCGGACTGGGAAAAAACTTTTCATGATTCTCCGCAAAAGATGTTTATGCAGTTTCGTGCTTCATTTATAATCACACTGGTAAAAACCGGTTTACTGATCGTCGACCAGCAAAACGCCCACGAACGAATATTGTTTGAACATTACATGGATCAACTAAACAAAAGGAATGCACAGCCGAAGCAACAGCAAATGTTTCCTGAAGTTTTTGAATTTACTGCTTCCGATGCTGAGTTGATAAAAGAAATTTCCGGCGACATCAAAGCCATTGGTTTTGACATTGATGAATTCGGGCCCAGTTCCTTTGTTATTAACGGCATTCCTGCCGACATGCCCGATTGCAATCCGAAACAAATTCTTGAAAATCTCCTTGAGCAATTTAAAAACTCAGGAAATGTTTCTTCAGATGAAAGGAATATACTTATAGCAAAATCACTTGCCCGCAGCATGTCGGTGAAACATGGTAAAATTTTGCAAACGGAAGAAATACAGGATTTAATTGATCAGCTCTTCGCCTGTTCATCACCCGACAAATCGCCGGATGGCAGACCTACGTTCGATATTATCTCGCTTGCAGAAATTGAAAAAAAATTCAGATAAGGGAAACAAATTATGCAGCAATACAGGCCTACGGGTTTCAGAATATTACCTCTGGTTGTTAAAAATATTTTAATAATAAATGCTCTGTTTTTTCTTGCCACTCTTGGGTTTCAGGCAGCATTCAAAATTAACCTGACCCATATTCTTGGAATGCATTATTTCGGATCACCTCTTTTCAAACCCTTCCAGATCATCACATACATGTTTATGCACGACCCGTCAAGTTTCGGGCATATTTTCTTCAACATGTTTGCTCTTTGGATGTTTGGCAACATTCTTGAAAATTACTGGGGGCCGAAAAGGTTTCTGACTTATTATACAATTACCGGCATCGGCGCAATAATGGTACAAATGCTTGTGAATTACATTCAAATTAGGAATGCAGCAGCATTTTTCACACCGGAACAGGTAAATGAGATAGTTTCCACGGGCAGCAAGCTCCTTCTTGAAGATAAAAATTTCGCAGATTTTGATATTGCCAAACTTAACGCTCTCTACAACATGCCTACCATCGGTGCTTCGGGAGCGGTATTCGGATTACTGCTGGCTTTCGGGATGATGTTTCCCAATTCAGTGATATATTTATATTTTGCCATCCCGATCAAAGCAAAATGGTTTGTGATAATTTACGGTGCGATGGAACTGTTCTTCGGTGTAAGCAGTTACAGCGGCGATAATGTTGCCCACTTTGCCCATCTGGGCGGCATGCTTTTCGGCTTCCTTTTAATAATGTACTGGAACAAAAAAATGAAGAAAAAGTTTTTCTGATATGCGCAACAGGAATATTTTCGACGATCTGAAAAAATTCTTCTTCAGCCGTAACATGTTGTCAAGGCTGATACTGATCAATGTCATTGTTTTCATTCTTGCTTATATTTCTTACCTGTACTATTACCTTTTAAAAATTACTCCCGATATTTCCATCTGCGGCTCATCAATTTCCAAATTCATTTACTGGCTTGCAGTTCCTGCTGATACAGGAGCTCTGCTAATAAAGCCGTGGACTGTTTTCACATACATGTTCCTTCATGAAAATTTTCTTCATATTCTGTTTAACATGATCATGCTCTATTTCAGCGGAACGCTTTTCATACAGTACCTTGGCGGGAAAAAACTCTTGTGCACATACATTATTGGCGGACTTGCCGGAGCATTGTTCTATATTATTGCCTTCAATTTTTTTCCGGTATTCAGTGAAATTAAGAATTGTTCTATAGCTTTGGGTGCATCTGCTTCTGTCATTGCTGTGCTGGTTGCTATAGCATTTCACATTCCCGATTTCATAGTGAACCTGTTTATGGTTTTCAGGGTCAAACTGAAATACATTGCGCTGGCGCTTATTATTATTGACCTTTTCAGCATACCAAAAGAAAATCCGGGCGGTCATTTAGCACATCTGGGCGGAGCATTTTGGGGTTTCAATTATATCATGTCGCTTAAAAAGAATAATGACCTGTACTCCATTTTTAATCCTATACGGAAATTTTTCAAAAACCTTTTTAGGCCAAAACCCAAGCTGCGCGTTGAATACAAGAAAGCAAAACCTGTCACCGATGATGAATACAATCGCTTACGCGCTGAAAAACAAAAGAAAATGGATGCCATTCTTGACAAAATTTCAAAAAACGGTTACGACAGTTTAAGCAGGGAAGAAAAAGAATTCCTGTTTTCGTCAGGCAATAAAAAATAAAAGTTAATAGTTGATGGTTTATAGCAGAATGTTTAGTCATTTGTCAATGGTCATTAGTCAATAAATTCTGAATGCTGTTACACTGTATAATGCCAGGCTAAGAAATGTCACCATGAGTATTGTCTGGCTGAGTTCATCGAAGCCTTATCGAACGGTGATCGAAGTCGGAACTCCGCATTCTGAATTAATTATTATTTATTTTTACATAATTGAATATTGCAATTTTCTAATTGATGACAGCAAAAAAGAAAGGAAAAGGAAAATTTTTAATCAAGCTGATATTTATTATCAATATCACTTTTGCCGTTTTTCTCCTGCTTTCCTGTCTTGCGGCATACCTTAGTCCTGCCATATTCTGGCCTGTGGCTTTTTTCGGAATTGCTTACCCTTTCCTGTTCATTGCAAATTTTTTATTTATTATTTTCTGGCTGATCGTAAGAAGAAAATTCGCCCTGCTTTCCGCCATAATTATTCTTGCAGGTATCAATAATGTTTTCAAGCTTGTTCAGTACAGCAAGGTGTATGATGCAGCAGAAATGCAGGATGCCATTAAAGTAATTTCTTTCAATGTCCGTAATTTCGATATTTATAATTACAAAAAAAACTGGGAAAATAATTTTACTAAAAAAAATCAGATTTTTAAATTCCTGTCAAAAGAACAGCCTGACATACTTTGCTTCCAGGAATATGTTTATGATACAACCCATTATTTCAAAACTACCGATACTTTAAAGCAATTTCTGAAAGCGAAGAACCCCCATATTTATTTTACAACGAATAGCAGAAACCTTAACTTTTTCGGCATTGCAACATATACTTCATTTCCTGTTATTGATACAGGCAGTGTGGTTTACAAAACGGTTACAGGCAACATATGTATTTATACCGATGTTCTTATTAATACCGATACTGTTAGGATATATAATGTGCACCTTGAATCCATCCGCCTGCAATCTGAAGATTATGTACTGGCAGAAAACCAGGAAGAGAATTTAAAAAATATAAAAGACAAACAAAAGGAAGTTACCGTAAAGGAAGGCTCGGAACGTATTTTAAAAAGAATGAAGAAAGCTTATGTAATTCGCTCCCCGCAATCCGAAACAGTTGCAGAACATATCAGCAAATGCCCGTATCCCATCATTCTTTGCGGTGATTTCAATGATACCCCCACTTCTTATGCCTACCATAACATTTCATCAAAACTAACCGATGCATTTATTGAAAGCGGAAATGGAACCGGGCAATCGTATGCCGGCGTTTATCCGTCATTCCGCATCGACTACATTATGCACAGCAAGGAATTCCTCTCGTATAATTTCGAAACCGTTTATGAAGAAATGTCAGACCACTACCCTGTTAAATGTTTTCTTAAGTTTGATAAGAAAAAATAAGATCAAGGTATTTTTTTATAAGAATTATTTTTACAGTAGGCAGTCAACAGTAAACAGTCCGCAAATTTTTGCCTACTGCTTATTGCTTACTGTTTACTGTTTTTAAAGACATTAAATCAAATCTGGTTACCATCAAACAACTTTCATTAACTTTGTAAACAAACATTAACAGAACAAAGTGGACTTTGAACTGACAAGCGATTTCAAGCCAACCGGCGATCAGCCAGAGGCTATCAAGCAATTAGTGGAAGGCATCAACCGGAGGGATTATGCCCAGACACTGCTTGGAGTTACAGGTTCGGGGAAAACATTTACTATCGCCAACGTCATTCAGCAAGTACAAAAACCCACACTCGTTTTTAGTCATAATAAAACGCTGGCTGCCCAGCTTTACGGAGAATTCAAGCAATTCTTTCCAAAAAATGCAGTCGAATATTTTGTTTCCTATTACGACTATTACCAGCCCGAAGCATATATTCCTGTCACCAATACATATATTGAAAAAGATCTTTCCATCAATGATGAAATTGAAAAACTCCGCCTGAGCGCTTCGTCATCATTACTTTCAGGAAGACGGGATGTAATAGTTGTTTCAAGCGTTTCATGCATCTACGGAATTGGCAATCCGGATGATTATTTGTCAGGAAGAATTTTCATACAAAAGGGGGAACTTGTCAGCAGGAATAAATTTCTTCACCAGCTCGTAAGCGCGTTGTATTCAAGGAATGAACTGAATTTTAACCGCGGGCATTTCCGTGTGAAGGGCGATACAGTTGATATTTTTCCAGCATACACCGACATAGCTTACCGCATTTATTTCTTCGGCGATGAAATTGAAAATATTGAAAGCTTCGATCCTGCCAACGGAAGGAAAATTGAAGAAACCGGCAGTTTATTTATTTATCCGGCCAACATATTTGTAACCTCGCAGGATAAGATGAAATCTGCTATTCATGAAATACAGGACGACCTGATAAAGCAGGTTGCATACTTCAAAGAAATCGGAAAAGAACCTGAAGCCAAACGCCTTGAAGACCGTGTAATCTACGACATGGAAATGATGAAAGAGCTGGGATATTGTTCAGGAATTGAAAATTACTCGCGATATTTTGACGGGCGAAGCGCGGGATCACGACCCTTCTGCCTTATTGATTGTTTGCCCGATGATTATCTTCTTGTGATTGATGAAAGCCATGCTACAATACCCCAGGTACGAGGCATGTTTGGTGGCGACCGCTCGCGCAAGCAGACACTGGTGGAGTATGGCTTCAGGTTGCCATCTGCTATGGATAACAGGCCGCTGAAGTTTGATGAGTTTGAAGCCATGATCAACCAGGTGATATTTGTCAGCGCCACTCCTTCCGATTATGAATTGCAGAAATCTGAAGGTATACTGGTGGAACAACTGATACGTCCAACCGGTTTACTTGATCCTGTAATTGAAGTCAGGCCCTGCCAGAACCAGGTTGACGATTTGCTTGATGAAATTGCACAGCGAATATCACTTCAAGAAAGGGTTCTTGTTACTACGCTAACTAAACGCATGGCGGAAGAACTTTCCAAATACCTTGCAAAACTTGATATACGCTGCCGTTATATTCATTCAGATGTGATCACATTGGAACGTGTGGAAATCCTTCGCGATTTACGAATGGGCGTTTTTGATGTACTTGTAGGAGTCAACCTTTTGCGTGAAGGCCTTGATCTGCCTGAGGTTTCGCTCGTTGCCATACTTGATGCCGATAAGGAAGGATTCCTGCGTTCCGAAAAATCGCTTACCCAAACTGCCGGCCGCGCTGCACGAAATCTTAACAGCAAAGTAATTTTTTATGCCGACAAAATAACGGGTTCAATGAAACGCACTATTGACGAAACATACAGAAGACGCGAAAAACAACTTAAATACAATGAGGAAAATAATATCACTCCTACCCAAATTGTAAAATCGACAGAGTCAATACTAGGACAAACATCAGTAATTGATAAGAAAAAAATGCAATATGCTTATGTTGAAAAAGAAGGTTTTGATGTTGCAGCCGATCCTGTGGTGAAATATATGAGCAAGGATCAGATCAAGAAAAACATCGCCCATGTGCGCAGGGATATGGAAAAAGCCGCCAAAGAGCTTGATTTTATTGAAGCTGCACGATTACGTGATGAAATGTTTTCGCTCCAGAAGATGCTTGAAGATGAAGAATAATATTATAGCCTGATTAATTCATAAAAACTCTAAACATTAATCTCTAAATCC
>JAZDMF010000400.1:0-2577 GCA_043801235.1 Bacteroidota bacterium
TGCTTCCGGAACTCCTTACGGATACTTATGGAACAGTACTCCTGTTTGCACCGATTCGGTAATAACCGGTTTGAGCGCCGGGGTAGTTTACCGGGTAACAATAACCGATGCATTGGGATGTACGCTGATTGACTTTGTAAACCTTACAGTTCCCGATCCGGTTATTTCACTTGTCAATACCCAAAATGTGCTATGTTACGGAAACAATAACGGTGCAATCAATGTACATGTATCAGGAAATACCCCGCCATATACATATCAATGGTCAAACAATTCAACAACCCAAAATGTATCCGGTTTATATGCCGGTTCGTATTCGGTGACCATAGTTAATGGAAATAATTGTATGGAGGATACGTTGATTATTGTGAATCAGCCTCAGAATTTACATATTGAGATACAAACAAACGACGATACGGAATATGACTTTGACAACGGATCGGTTTTATTGACAGTAACAGGAGGAAATGCTCCGTATTTCTATACCTGGAATAATGCTTCTACCACTCAGAACCTGATTAATATACCTGCTGGATACTATGAAGCTACTGTTACTGATGCCAACCAGTGCGAATATATAATTGGAGATACAGTGTATGAAATATGCAATTTCAATGTTTTTATGGCAGTCACTTATGCTACTTGCAGTCAGAACGATGGAACAGCAACCGTTTATGCTTTGAATGGAATTGAACCATATTCATATTTATGGTCAAACGGAGGAACTAATTATTTTCAATCGGATTTGACTTCAGGTTATTACTCAGTAACAGTTACAGATCATAGTGGTTGCAGTAAACAGGTTTTTGAAATAATAAATGATAATGAGGGACCGTCAATTCAGACCATATCCATTTTCGATAATAGTTGTAATAAGGGGAATAACGGAGCTATTGAAATTGATGTTTCAGGAGGTACGGAGCCATACACAATCAAATGGTCAAACGGTTTAACAACTGAGCATATTGACGGGCTTGAAGAGGGAAGTTATGATGTGGTTGTAAGAGATAATAATGGATGTCTGAGTATGAATAACTATTATGTTCATCAACCTCCCGAACCGGTCACAAATGTCACTATAGTTCCACCAGGCTGTGGGCAGGCCAATGGGGTGGCAAGCATTTTGGCAACAGGGGGGACGCCTCCTTACAGTTTTAACTGGCCGGCAGGTGAGACTGTGGCTTCAGTACAAGGACTTTTGGCTGGTAATTACCTTGTAACAATTATTGATGCTAATAATTGTCCGGCATTTTATGCCGAAATTTTTATCAGTGATTCATCCGGGGCTAGCGTATATATTGATTCGATTGTAAGTGCAGATTGTCTGGAGAACAACGGGGAAGCATATATTAGCATTACAGGAGGTTCACCGCCATATATATACGAATGGTCAAATGGTGTGACAGATGAAAATTTGACAGGAATTCAATCAGGAGTGTATACACTTGCTATTCGTGATAATATGAACTGTCTGGCCGTGCTGGCTGTCGGCGTGCCTGTTAAATTGCCTGTACCTGTTGTCCTTTGTATTACAACGGTTGATAGTATTACAATAAGAAATATAGTATGTTGGGAAAATGGAGAGTCGGAACTGATTGATGCTTTCAAGGTTTACAGGGAAGGTTTTATACAGGGGAGCTATAATAATATTGCAATAATAAGCGCATCAGAGCCAAACAAATACATTGACACTATTGCCGATCCAATGATAAAGGCATGGCGATATAAAATCGCGGCGATTGATGTATGTAATAGTGAATCTGAAAGAAGTGTAGCGCACCGGACAATCTTTTTAAATATGTCTGTAAACTCCGCGAATAATGTTAGTTTGGAATGGAATCACTATGAAGGTTTTTCTTATGAATATTACAACATTTACAGACATACCGGATCATCTGCATGGGAGTTGATTGATTCAGTACCTGTAAGTCAAAATTCTTTTACAGATCAGCCTTCATCCTTTGATGACCTGAACTATTGCATAGTAGCACGAAAATCTGTCCCATGTGTTGTAAACGATACTGCCGGTGATGAATACTTCGGTTGCTCCTGGTCGAATCCTGCACGGAAAATAATAAATACCGGAACCAACGAGAAAATAAGTGTGCATTGGGAATCCATACTGTTCCCAAATCCTTGTAATGGACATTTCTCAATCATTATGAAAGGCGAAAATCAATATAAAAATGTGAGAATAACAGTTTCTGATATAAGAGAAAAACAGATTATCTCCAGGCAATTACACAATGAAGTTCAATATAAAAGAATGGATTTCGATATGACTGGTTATACAAAGGGTGTATATTTCGTGAAAATTATTACTCCTGAAGTTTCCGAAGTTTATAAGATAATTATTAACTGATATTTATTTTTATCGCAGCAAGATAAGACAATCAGCGCTTTTAATTCCCGTTTAACAAATTTGGCAAAAAATGTATAAACGTGTGTTATTATAATAATTTTGACTAGTCTTAATCTTCTCTCCGGAAATATTGCTAATTTTGTTCCTTAATTCCTTGTGGTTTCATGCGCACGGCTGTAATAGATATCGGGACAAATACCTTCAACCTTCTGGTC
>JAZDMF010000407.1:0-7564 GCA_043801235.1 Bacteroidota bacterium
AATAAATAATTTTCATATGTTTTTCTTTTAAAAGACGATTCAATGGCCGTGCAACGGAATTATGCTCCAGGGGTGAAATAGCGACTTCATGTTTTGCTGATAAAGAAATACCTTTTAAAACGATGTTAATTGCATGTGTTGCATTAAGCGTAAATACAATATTGGATGTAAGTTTTGTTCCAAGCAAACCGGCAATTAATGTTCGGGTGTTTTCAACTACCCTGGAAACCTCAATGGCTCTGTCATAAAAATTTCTTCCATAGGAGCCGCCAACTTCATTCAGATAACGGGAAATTTCTTCTGCCACCTCTTTGGGTTTTGGAAAAGAAGTAACCGCATTGTCGAAATATGTATTGAAAGAAAGTTTTTTCATAAAATATTTATGGATAAATAATCTTTGCAGCCTTTATCAATGATTCGGAAATATCATACATGTTTGATATTGCTCCAACGGCGATTTTTTCTTTTATATTAAAGTAGTCAGCACAAGTTCCGCAAATCGTTATTATAACGCCCGATTCTTCGAGTTCTTTTAAGGAATCAACAAGCTGCGAATCTTTTGTGGTGAGAAGAACGCCGTTATTATAAAAGATAATCCTTTCAGGTAAAGGTTTTACCTCTTTAATTGTATTAATAAATCCTTTAATTAAAATGCTGCCAAGTTCATCAGGGCCGACGCCCATTTTATTATTTTTAATACAAATGATATGACCGCCTGTATTATCAGTAACAACAGGAACGGAGCAATATTCTTCAGGATTGCCATCAGCAAATTTCCCTGTTTTGTCAACATTAATCAAAAACCCTTCTTCAGTTTTTTTGCTCCGGAAATTTATTTTATTATCTTTTAAAAATTTTTCGATATTTTCTTTGGCGGTTTCATTGTCAATAAGTACTGAAAATGTTTCTTCATGAGATATATCGTTCAGAGCTTTTTTTGTAAGCATTAAAGGAATGGGGCAGATCTGTCCCCGCGTGTCAACAATTTTATTTTTCATTCTTTTGTTTTTTTAATTTAAAGCAGTTTCCGGCCTTTATCGGTTATGTATCTTAAATCATCTTTCCTTAGTGTGATACATTCCGCATCATATAATGCCATAAGTAAAAGGCAAATTTTCCGATTTCCACCCACAATATTCCGGAATTCCGCAATGGTAATACCTTTATTATCTTTATTAAGTTCTTTTAACAGTTTTATTCTGCATTCGTCAACAATTTTTGCATGGATATAATTATCTTCAATAAAATAAAGTCTTCTGTCATTGACCATGTATTTAAGATATTGTTTTAACTGGTCTTTTTGTATCCTGTTTTTGGTAGCATATATCTCTATTTCCGAGATTAACGGAGTTTGCATACCATAATCCAGCAACATGGATTCGAGCAGGTCAATCTGATATTTGACATCGGCTTCTATTGCAGGCTTGTGATCGGATAATATCCAGGTTTTACTTTTTTTCTTTATATGACCGTCCTTTTCAATTTTCTTCAATAAATGCTCCAAATAATGTTCGCCGTCAGCAATATCAGAAAGGCCCAGTTTGCTTAACAATTCATCGGTCGAAAGCCCGTTAGGGAAAATTGGATTCCTTGTATGGTATGATTTGATATTTCCTATAACCCTGCTATAAAATTTCTTGTCTCTTTCTGTCTCAATTAATAATATTGATGAAGGGGTAATATATTTTTCGACATCCTGAATTTCATTTTCTATACAGGCATTCGTAATTTCTTCAGATGATTTATTAATGCTTAAGGCTATACGGTCAGCTTTAACAGGGATCAGCTTTTTTAATACTTCAATTCTGATAAGTTCAGTAATGCTTCCTTCGGCCAGTTTCGACATACTTTCAACAAGCTTCTGAGGTCTTTTCCTGTGAACCAACGGGGCAGCATCAACAATTTCGCCACCGCCTAAAGTTTGTTCGGAAGAAGTATTTCTTATGACAAACCTGTCGCCATGCATAAGGATGCAGGGTTTATCAAGATGAATTTGCACTAATGCATTTTCGCCGCCGGTTAATTCATCTTTATCAATAAGATGAATTTTTGCCTGGCTTTCGTATGTGCCTGAATGAAAAATGACCTGCGACCATAAATTCAGGCGGGATGAATTTTTAAACAAATGTATATTCGCATCCACCTTATAAGTTTCCAAAAGACAGGAATCTGAAATTATCATTCCCCTGTTAAAATCATTTTTTTCAATCCCCACAACATTAATGGCAGCACGGTCTCCGGCAACAACTTTATCGGTTTGTACGCCGTACCTCTCTATATTCCTTATTCTGATTTCTTTTTTATTACCGGGCAACAGGAAGGCTTTTTTTGTATTATCAATTTCGCCATTAATAACCGTACCTGTAATAACGCTTCCGAAACCCTTAACAGTAAAAATTCTGTCAATGAACATCCTGAAAAAATTTCCCTTTTCCCTTTCAGCAACTTCTGATGCAACCATTGCTATCACTTCTTTCAACTCAGGTATTCCTTTACCTGTAACAGAAGACACTTCTGCTATCGGGGCATTTTCAAGAAATGTATTTATTACAAGTGATTTAATTTCATCTTTAGCCAGTTTTATAAGGTCTTCTTCAACAAGATCAATTTTATTAAGGACAATAATTCCTCTTTTAATTCCCAATATGCCGAGTATATTAAAATGCTCAACCGTTTGTGGCATTATGCCGCTGTCGGCCGCGATAACCAAAAGAGCAAGATCAATACCGCTGGCACCGCTTACCATTGTATGGATAAAATCCTTATGTCCGGGCACGTCAATAATACCTACAGGATCACCTGAGGGAAGATTGAGATAAGTAAAGCCAAGATTGATTGTAATTCCCCTGCGTTTTTCTTCTTTGTGTGTATCACAATCAACATTGGTGAGGGCTTTAATCAGGGCTGTTTTGCCATGGTCAACATGACCTGCCGTTCCGATTATCAGATGTTTCATTTTAAACTACCTTATAATATACTTCATTTACAGCTTTGGCTATACTGTTAATATCATCCTCAAACACAGTAAGAATATTAAAGTGAATATTTCCTTGTTTCAGCACACATAAAACCGGCTTGTCAAGCTTCAACAGACCAGAATACATGTTTTCAGCAAATGTTGTTTTTCCCTTACGTGATGTAACATTATCATTTATTAATACCGAATAGCTTTTGATAGAATGTTCAGGCATAGCTCCACCGCCATATTGTCCATAACTGTCAACAATAGTTGATTCAATGTTGTATTTTTTTAATTCTTTTTGCAAAAGCTGTGAACATGCTTTAAGTTCTTTTTCAGGTCGGTTTAATATTTTGTAAAGCATGTTTTTTTCTTTTAGCATGCCTTCATTAATATAGTATCTGCAGGCATTTTCAAGGAAAGCTAAAGTGAGTTTGCAAACTCTCAGAGCTCTCATTAAGGGTTCTTTTTTCAGGCGTATTATAAATTTTTCTTTTCCTGCTATTATTCCTGCCTGAGGACCTCCCAGTAATTTGTCCCCGCTGAAACAAACAAGGTCAGCACCTGTTGATAATACCTGTTTTACATCCGGCTCATTTTCGAATGCTGTGTTATTTGCTTTTTTTAATAATCCGGAACCCATATCATAAACTACTGGAATACCGTGCTTTTTACCTGATTCCACTAAATCTGACAATTCAACTTCTTCAATAAACCCCTTTATTGTATAATTTGACTTGTGAACTTTAAACAGTAATCCTGTATTTTCGTTTATCGAGTTTTCATAATCGCTTATCCTTGTTTTATTGGTTGAGCCGACTTCCATCATTTTGCAACCTGAAGCTGCCATGATCTCAGGTATTCTGAATGAACCGCCTATTTCAATAAGTTCACCGCGGGATACAATTACTTCTTTATTTTTAGCAAGCGTTTCCAGTATTAAAATTACTGCTGCAGCATTATTATTTACAATTAATATGTCTTCTGCTCCGGTAATATATTTTAATAATTTTGATGCATGAATATTCCTGTCACTTCGTATTCCCTTTTCAAGGTCAAACTCAAGATTTGAATAACCGCTTAATAATTCAGAAACCTCGTTTACCATTTCTTTTCCAAAAGGTGCCCTTCCCAGATTTGTATGGATTATTACTCCTGTTGCATTAATTACAGACTTAAGGCTGCCATTTGCAATGCAAACAGTTTCTGTTAGAACATGGTTAATGATTTCAGATAGTGCGGGAGCATTTGTTCCTTTCAATATTTCTTTCCTGAAATTATCCAGAGTTTGCCGTATTGAGAAGGTGATAAGTTCCCTTCCGTAATTTTTAATGAGAAGCTTGATTTCCTTTTGATTCAAAAGTTTATCAACTCCTGGAATATGAGAAAGTTCTTTCATGCAAATAAATTTGTACTATTCAGGTATAACAAACAAAAGTAAAAGATTTTTTAAATATGATTTTTTATGTTCCCAAATATGGCACAGCCTAAAGCTCCTATACTCTGAGGTTCTTCGGGAACTAAAACTGGCTTCATCAACTTTTCTTCCAATATTTTTTTTATACATTTATTATAAGCAACCCCTCCAGCGAATACAATATCATTTTCAATGCCGATCCTGTGAATTAGCGATGCTGTTCGGATGACAATGCTTTCATGAATACCTCTTGCAATATTTTCACGTTTTGCACCACGGGCAAGCAATGAAATTACTTCTGATTCAGCAAAGACCGTACACATATTATTAATTTTTTCTGATTTTTCAGCGGAAAGAGCCTTGTCCCCAAATTCAGTTAAAGAAAATCTGAGTGCCATAGCCATAATTTCAATAAACCGTCCGGTTCCTGCTGCACATTTATCGTTCATCTCAAACTTTTTTATTTTTCCTCCTTCATCCAGAGAAATAGCTTTTGTGTCCTGTCCTCCGATATCAAGTATCGTCCTGCACCCCGGATAAAGAGCTTTTGCTCCTATTGCGAATGCTTTAATCTCGCTAATAACTTCACATTTAAAAAAATCTTTAAAAAGGTGTCTTCCGTAACCGGTGGCTGTAATCGAATCGAATTTAAGGTCATTTAATAACTTGTCACAAACGTTTAACGTATTAAAGGAATTTTCAGATTTAAGAAAACATATTATTTCTCCTTCCTGCTGTAGTACAATCTTAATAGTACGGGAGCCAATATCAATTCCGGCAGTAATCATTCTTATTTTTGTAATCTCTCAATAAATGCCTCAACTCTTGTTTTAATTTGTCCTGCATCTGCCTGACTGTAATCTGTTTCTATCAACAATACAGGAATACCGGCTTTTTCCAGTTCTTTTTCAATAATTTTACTTTCCATCTGATAGGGTTGGCAAAACTGTAATCCGTAATGAAGCACGCCATCAGCGTTGTATTTCTTCACCATTTCCTTAATATGCTCCAGGCGGCTCTGATTTGGTGTGAACACGGCACAATCAATCCTGAAATAACGGTCGACGATATTGTTTATAAGTTCATCAACAGTTGTGCCTTTCGTTTCAACAAGGTTTTGTGTTCCTCTTTCGCCGGTACACATTTCTTCGCCAACAATGATAGCGTCAGAATTTTCGATGATGAAAGGTAGTTTCCAATTTGGGACAGCCATCGGGCAACCGGAAAGCAGAATTCGGGAGGAGCCTTTAGGAGTTACACCGACACCGTCTTTGACTCTGAGTTCGAGTTCATCGCAAATTGCATTTACCGAAGCAGTATACCTTATAGGGTCATCATAGAAAAATACCTGGTTGGCAAGCAGGGCGTCAAGCCCTGAAATAGGTGCAGGGTCTGCGTTACGGAGAGCCGCTAATTTATGAATGGCTTTTCGCTTGTTGTTAGCGATTTCTATCCCTTTCATCAGACTTGACACAGTAATTTTACGACCAGAAATTTCTTCAAGTTTTTGAGCAAATTTTTTATATTCAGCTTTTAATAATGCTTTTCCATGTTCGGATTTCATTTGCGGCAAATCCATAACATATAAATTACCCACAATGTCCTTATAGCTTTCATAAGCTTTCTTTTTCCCATCACAAGTATTTTCGCCTACAATTAAATCAGTAGCTTCAATGTACGGACATACTTTTCCAAGCTTAAACCCGAAAGCTGATTTAATTAATGAACAGGTATTTCTTGGTATAAATTTTTCTGCTTCTTCAAAGCCGAATTCTGCTCCTGCACAAAGTCCGACACAAACAGCATCAACAGCAAGCACTAACTCTTCCGGAACGAAGACACAAAAAGTACCAATTATTTTTCTTCCTTCTGCTTTTGCATCAAGTAATTCTTTAATTCTTAGTCCATGAATTTCACTCATCACAAAATCAAAATACCCCATGCCCTTAGGTCTGTTTTTTTGTGATATGAAAACATCTTGATACCCTTTCCCGACAATCTCTAACAGCATGTCGTGAGTTTTCAGGTCAAGCCCAAGGCCTGCCCACATTTCATGATAATTTGTCATTTTTTTTCCTCCATAATAAATTTTAAAATGATTAATATTTAATTAATAAGACAGAATTATACCACCCGTAGTGAAACGGATAGAATAAAATTTTCCCAAAACCTTTCAAATCAGGTTTGAAATAATTTTAAATTTAAATTTGAACAATTGGTAAGAACCGGAAGGAAGTAATGAAGAAGGATTTACAAGTTCTGAATATTTGCAGAGAGAGCAGGAATCGAACCTGCCACAGCCGGTTTTATCCGTCCGCTACTGGTTTTGAAGACCAGATGAAACACCAGTTTCTTCCTCTCTGTATAAAATATTCATTAAGATCAGGTTTCCAAATATGTAAAGGAAAAGTAACTTTTCTATTGAGAATCCTCTTTATATTAAATATTTTTTTTGTTAATGAATTCCTTCTGATTGATACCATAAAATTATTGCAATTTTTAACGCCAGATACTCCAGCAGCCAGACCGGCCACTGTGGAATGGTGTCAAAGACGGACGGTGTGTAACACTGTATTGCAATTTTCATTAATGGAATTTCTCATTGGCATTTCTCCATATTTTGATTATTTTTTTTAAAATTGTTTGGAAACGATTTGATAAAAAGAATTCAAAAATTAAGCAAAAATATAAAAATTATTAATAATCAAACCTCCTTCAAAAAAGGGACAGGCTGTTCAATTTTTGCAAATATAAAAAAACTACTGAACTATTTTTAAAATGTGATTCTGTTTTTATAATACCTTCTATTAATCATTGAAAATGCCGAACAATATTAATATACTAAGTGAAAATTTCGAAAAAAAAGTTAAAAGTTGGCAATTTTGAAAAAGCTTTTGCCACGATAACAGTTATTTTTCTACCTTTTATTGAAAAATATTTTAAATTCTTAAAATAGGATAAAGGCCTTATAATAGTTTTCGTTGCTGTGCCAGCAAGGTTAGCCTGTTGTAAGGGAAGTGAAATAACAGTATTATTATATATGGGAGAGTTGGTTAGAAAACATTATTAAGTGATACCAGACTCTGTCAGAATTGGCTCAAAAAAAAAGGAACCTCTTTCGAAGTTCCATATAAAAAACCTTTAATGCTATCAATCTCGCCTTACTGTTCTTTTAATATTTCCGTCCA
>JAZDMF010000423.1:0-5032 GCA_043801235.1 Bacteroidota bacterium
CAAAGCTGCTCAGCAAATAGTCAGTGTATAAATCTAATATTCCTTGCATATAGCAAAGCTATAGTGCTGTCAAAGAACGGTTATATGGTGCAATAATTTTTAATCAACAGTCAATTGTTAATTTTGCGTAACATCAGTTAAGTATACAAAGATACACTATAAATAGAATAGGATATGGTCAATAAGTAAAATATAGTTACGGTATTTTTGCGATAATTATCGTAAAAAATACGATATTAAATGTGATTCGTTTTTGCTTTTGATGGCATAGCTTTTCCCGGTTAACCGTTAATGCATATATGTGTAAGCTTTTTGAAATCGAGAATAGCTATATTGTTATCATCCACCTTAATGATTCTATCTTCATGAAAGGATTTAAGTACCCTTAAAGCAGTATCCTTTGACATACCTGTCAGTTCAGCGATATCATGTTTTGAAATAGTCAGCATCATAGGATTCGCTTGATTGTATATGTCGTCATAAAGATACAGCAGAACTTCGGCAATCCTGCCATGAACCTGCTTATGGGAAAGTGAAGTGAACCTGCTGATGTACTCCATGGAACGGTGGCAGATGTTCTCAGTCAGCTTATCAAATACTTTTGGATTATGCATCGCGATTCTTTTATAGGCAGCAAGGTCGTAAAAACAGCAATTCGAGTCCTCGATCGCTTTTACAGAAAACAAATGCTGGTTATTGTTATAAGATGCAATAATTCCGATAACTTCAAAAGGTTTGATTAGCCGAATAATAATATTATTGCCGGATGTGCTTTCAACATATGACTTGGCAAGGCCTGACGTGAGGAACATGAGCTGAGAACTTTTTGTTCCTTTTTTTATGATTAATTCATCCGCTTTGTAACAAACCTCATATTTTGTTTTTTCAAGAGATTTTAACTCATCAGCTGTCAATAATTTGAAGACACTCAACTGACTGGATTCAATAATATTTTTTTGTTTATGCTTCATAAAATATTAGTGAAGTATTCTATACATTATGTTACTGGGAATATATGTCCTTATACCTTATTTATTATGTACAGTTCACCACCAAAAAAAAAATCCTTTCGTTGAGCCTTTCTGATAATATCAATATGCTTTGGGGTCATGATCTTCTCCGTGGCAGGTCAGAATGCAAGTTCCGTGATGCAGCCCTGTGTCAACAAAACTCCTTGTTCCGCTTCCTGAATTTGATACTATGGTATTCTGGAAATTTATCAGGTTGGTGTTATAGGTACTGTTGCCCTGTGTACTGCTAATACCATGTGCATCATGACACACATTGCATGGTGTCTTTTCTTCAACAATATGTTTATAATGATACCCAAAAGATTCATCAGCCAGAATGGATGCACGGCTGTGGCATTTGTAGCAAAGGGCATAATTAGCAACAGATTCCGTGGTATTATCAGTTTTTATATATTGTAATCTCAGCATGTCGTTATATATAGATCCGTGCGGACCCTGTGCACCGACAGGGGAGTTGCTGCCATGGCAGTCTGTGCAATAAATCCAACTGCTGGTTGTGAGCGGGGCGATCAGGCTTGGAACATCGGTGTTCGTACCGACAGAAGCTACCGGATGATAAGAAGGATTGCCAAAAGCAAATTCAAGACTTACATTATTTTGTGCAATTTGCCTCGCCGTTGAGCTTGCCGTCATTGAATTTACTGAATGACAGCGATAACAAATTTCATACTCGTATGTCACTGAACTTACGGTATTGCCATTCTGGTCAATTCCAACAGCGCCGGCATTGGATCCTTTTACAAATGGAGCAACTGCATCCTCGTATTTTGCTGCATGCGGATTATGACAGTCAACACATTCCACATGTTTTACCATGGGTATTGCAGATTCTGCGGCATCATGAATGTCAGTATAAGCATAGACATCATGCTTATAGGTTTTCAAAAATTCCAACTGCATGTTATTCCCTACAACATTTCCATTGTGACAATCAAAGCAATTGCTTTCTTCAGTCTGGTACTTCAGCAATCGTGGTACTCCACCAGACTGATGCGGATTGTGACAGTTCTCACAGGCATTTTCTGCAACGGTTGTCCATGATGTATTGGGCCATGGATCCGGAGCAACACCATTCCAAGTTTTAACTGAGGTACTGTGTATGCTCGCCGACCAGTCTGTGCGCTGGTGACAACTGTTACAAAGATCTGAATACTGCGTGGAAGCAAGAAGAAAATCCTCATAAACGCTGCTGTGAGGATCATGGCAAGATGTACATTGCATCTTCCCATTTTCTAATGTTACAGGAAAAGTTATGGTTGAAGGAGTTTTAAGCTGAGGGTCGGAAGAGGCAAGAGTAGCATCATACACAAATGAAATCGGGTGATCGTCCCTGAGATCAGTCGCCAGGTTACTTTTACCTATAGGCATATTAATAGTCGAGCTGAAATCAATGATTGTACTCTGGCTTAATACATTACCCAAAGCGGTTGTTCCGTCATGACATGATAGGCAAAGCATAGAAGATCCGTCAGGCTGACCAGGCAGGGCCTGCAGGGTTGAGCTGCTGTACAAAGTGTATACAACGCCCTGATCAGCTCTGTTCCATAAAGGTGCGGCGGGATTGCTGTTATGCGGTGTATGACAGAATATGCATATCTCAGATTCAGTGGTGGCTTTTACATCACCGGTTCCGCTTACCGATAAATTATGCTTGGTGGTGACGATTGACTGTGCATCAATGTTCACATTAAAACCAAACAATAAAACAAACAGGATAAATATTGTCTTTCTCATTTCTTTACGCAATTTGTTAGTTGAAAAATCTGTACTCTTGAATTGTAGCTGTCTGCAACATAAATATAATCATCAGCATCAATATAAATTCCTGATGGCATCCAGAACTGTCCTTCATCCTGGCCCTGTGAGCCGAATTTATACAGGAAGTTCCCATTGATGTCAAAAATCTGTACCACATGAAATAATGCATCCGAAACATAGATATTTCCATAAGAATCCGTGGCAATGCCTTTGGGTCTTGCAAAGTAACCTGATGCATCTCCCGAAGTGCCGAAAACAGAAATGACCTCGCCATCTTTATTTAAAACCTGTACTCTGAAATTCATAGAATCGATGATGTAGATATTTCCTTCATTATCAATCCAGATATTTGTGGGATAATTGAAATCACCGAAGGCAGTACCGCGTTTGCCAATACGTTTGATAAGTTCACCCTTTTCATTTAAAACAGATATCCTGTGTGCCGATGTCTCAACAACCCATATTTGGCCGGTCAATTTTGAATAAGCGATACCAGTGGGTTGTTCCAGCACAAGTGAATCATTCAGAACTTCACATGCTTTTTTGTCAGCGGGGACAATGAAGATTTTATTTAGATATGAATCTGTAAACAGAACTTCATTGTTTTGAAACGCACAAATTCCGATCAGGGACTGGAAATCTACATTCCGGGTTTTTAAAATGCTGGATGTACCACTGAGTTTTTTTCCAACTTTAAAAACAGCATTATTACCCTGGTCTAAAACCCAAAGGCTATTCGTGTCAACTGCCAGAACAGATATAGGTTTACTTAAGGCAGGTGTTTTTTCACCAAGAATAATTCTTTTTAACCATTCCTTAACTCCTGTTTTTACTCCGGATTCTTTCGATAAGGGCCATTGATTCACCCATTTTACTTCCGCAGTTTCAAGAGAAACTGAACCAGAAATTTTTAAAGTGTCCTGACAATTTGCATTATGGAAAAAGTAAACAAAAATCGTAATTAAAAATATGGAATGATATGGAAAAAGGATTTTCATGAAATTTAATAATGACTTGCTATTTTGTAAAAACTGAGTAAAACATCTTTTTTATCATTTAAAAATTTGACAGACAGACTTATTGTCTCTCTAAAAACCGGAAGAGTTATGATACAAAATAATGGATCAAAAAATCTCATTTCACAATTCGTGCATCTTCTATAATCACTTCGTAATTATAGCCAAAGCCATAATCTTTATCCAAAGAAATTTTTCCTTCAACAGTTATGATATCACCGGTGGTAACTTCCTGATTGATTGTTATTGTCAGGTCATATTTCCCATCCGATTCAGTTCCGTCCTGCAAATGAATCCAGTTCTTATTCATGATTCCTGTATTGAATTTTGTAACTTTCCCTGCAATCTTTACAGTGGTGCCGTTGTATATGGCTTTTTTTGAATATAATTCACCAATAGTGATTGCACCTTCCACCGCTTCAATTTTAATTTCGATTTTGGCATTGGCTGGTTTTGTGTAAGTATTGGAGTCGGTTTTTGTCCAGTTGGCATGCGACTCAGGTATTTCAGTTTCTTTTTCTTCAGTTATTGGGGTTTTGCTGACTTTCTCGAGAAACAGAATTTTTTTGAATGTCCTGTTCAGTTCCCTGCTTTTCAGATCATAAAAATAAAAACCACCTTTGAAGTAAAATGTGTCACCTGCAGCAGCTTCCATTTTAGGTACAGCAATCCAAAGCGTATCTCCAATCAATACACCCAGACTGTCTTTCTTTACATGCAGGTAGGTGTACTCTGATACTTGTTTGACTTCCTGCACAACAACTTTGATAACGCCTGTTTTCAGTGAGTCTTTAGGTTGCTTATCATTTCCTGAATAACAAGTCAGTGAAAACACAACTATGGAAATTATTAAAAAAAAATATCTCATTTTAATTAATGGTTTTTAGAAATAAAATTCAAAATTACCTTATTATTTTATGAATTATGAGTGAAGTTCAGCATTAATAATTTGAAGTACAATTGTAAAAAAATCCTTCTTTGGTTTTCTATGCAAATTAAAACTGACACTATTTTGCATTCATTTTTTTAAATATGTCCGATTCCTCCTCTGCTTCCTTTGTCATTCCAAGTTCGGTGTATACAACCGATAAATTGTGATGCGATTGGGAATGGTTATTATCCATTTTAATGTTTTCCTTTAATAAGATTAATGCTTTCTGAGGCTTCTTTATATTCAGGTAGCATGTGGCCATATCGCACCTTACATTGGTGTTGGTGCTGTCAAGG
>JAZDMF010000010.1:0-12840 GCA_043801235.1 Bacteroidota bacterium
CCTTGAATATTTGTAAGCATTGTCCAACAGGTTATAAATTACATTCGTCAGGTGCGATCTGTCGGCTGATATTACCGGGTTTGAAGCGTTCATATTCAATTCGATCTTTATTTTATTATCCTCAGCACTTACTATAAAAGAATCAGAGACTTGCTTTAGTAATTCATGAAGGTCAACAGATTCTTTGGCCAGCCTTACCTTGCTCCTTTCTGACATAGCTATCTGCAAAACATCTTCAACATGCTTTTCCAGTCTTTTATTTTGCTCCTGTATAATAGCGGCATATTGATATAGCCTTTCAGGTTCGTTGATTATAGATGGTTTAAGAAGTACACCCGATGAAATAGCAATGGTAGAGATAGGTGTTTTAAACTCATGTGTTATATTATTGATGAAATCCTTTTGCACCTCTGTCAATCTGCGCTGCTTAAGAATTGTGTATATGGCATAACCAAAGAATATGCATGTAAGCATTAAGATAAGTGATGAGATCAGCCATATATCCAGGTTGCTGATAATATGAGTTGTTTTGGTCGGGAAATTTATTCCGAAATAATACAAATACTTATCATATTTTGACAAAACCGTGCTTTTGTATTTCTCCTTTTTACCCGGCGTGCTGCTTACATATTCGCCGTATACCATTTTATCATCAGTGCAATCATAAATAGCATATTCGTAATCAATAGAGATATTGCGGTATTGAAATTCCGTCTTCAGAAAATTCTGAAGAATTTTGGCATCTATTATATTATTCACATTAACAACAAAATATGTTGAAGATAGTTGCTGGACAGGGCTTTCATTGGGCAGAACAGTATTATTAAATGCCGCTAACCGTTCTGCCACATTAAACAAGGCGATGGAAATGGTCTGGTTGAATTGTTTTTCCTTAAGGTCAAATGTCTTCAACACCCAGAATACCTGAAAAAGAATTATCCCCGCAATAGTTATAATTCCAAGCACAACAACGATTCTTATCTTACTTATTTTCAATTTTAAAATAATAAATTAGTAATAGCCATATAAAAGTAAATAAAATTTATAAACTTTTACATCATTTACATTTCATTAACAAAAGTTTGCAATTCATTTACACAAAGGGAGAGAGAGTATTGCTATCTTTGGTCCGAGAAAACTTAAGCAGAATAATAAACACATTTTTTATTTTTCTTTAAAATTGCTAATTTTGCACATGATTTGAATATAATTACCAAGCCATTCAGGCACAGTTATTGAATACTGAAAAACGAACAAATTTATTCATATAATTATTCACTAATTAATTAACCAAAATACCTAATTATGAAAAAGGTCATTTTAACTTTAACTTCTGCGTTCTTCATGTTTTTCATGGCAAACGCTCAAACATCAACAGCTACTCCATCCGATCAGACAACAACCAACGGAGCAGAAATTACATTTGATAACCTGGTTCACGATTACGGCACTGTTCAGAAAGGTGCTGATGGCAATTGTGAATTTGCTTTTAAAAATACAGGTAACGAACCCCTGGTTCTTTCAAATGTTACCACTTCATGCGGCTGCACAGTACCATCGTGGCCTAAGGAACCCATTCTTCCGGGAAGCTCTGGTACCATAAAAGTAAATTATACAAAAATGGGGAACCCCGGCACTATCAGTAAACAAATTACTGTTATGTCGAATGCCACAAACGGAACAATTGTTTTAAGCATTAAAGGTACTGTAGTTGATACAACAACGGGGACCGGTACTACACCTGAAAAACCTACTAACGAAACCGTAACCCCGAATAAATAATTCCGGTAAGTTGTTTTAGAATTAACAAATAAATTAACTTTGTCCCGATCCGACATTTGACAGATCGGGATTTTTTATTCATTGAATGATATTACACATATCTATTTATTATAGCAAAAACAAATAAAATTATATCAAACCTGTCTGCCCTGCTTACCAGACAGGAAGGCGACAGACAATATAGAAAATATTTTCCTTCTTCATGAATTAATAGTTGAACTTTAATATTAAATTTTCTGTTTTTCTATTTTCAATAAAATTTACATAAATGAATTAATTAATTAATTAAATATATGCCACAGATTTCGCAAAAAGGTTTTCTGATGCCAGCCTCACCCATTCGCAAACTTGTTCCTTATGCCGAAGAAGCGAAAAAAAGAGGAATCCATATTTACCATCTGAATATAGGACAGCCCGATATTGAAACTCCGGAAATTGCGCTGAAAGCAATAAGCAACATGAATCTGAAGGTTGTTGAATACAGCCATTCTGCAGGAATTCAATCATACAGAAAGAAACTTTGCGAATATTATAAGCGCTATAATATTGAATTGAATCCTGATGAGATAATCGTAACCACCGGGGGTTCGGAAGCAATACTATTTGCAATGCAAACATGTATAAATCCGGGGGATGAGATTATTATCCCTGAGCCATTTTATGCAAACTATAATGGATTTGCAGTGAGTTCAGGCATCACAGTGAAGCCCATCAACTCATCCATTAATACAGGCTTTGCCCTTCCTCCCATTTCTGAATTTGAAAAAGCTATTACTCTTAAAACAAAAGCTATTATGATATGCAATCCAAGCAATCCTACCGGGTATCTGTATTCCAGGGAAGAACTTGAATTGTTAAGGGACATCGTCAAGAAACATGACCTGTATCTTATGGCCGATGAAGTGTACAGGGAATTCTGTTATGACGGCAAAGTACATTATTCCGCCATGTACTTAAAAGGAATTGAAGATAATGTGATCCTTCTGGATTCAGTATCCAAGCGTTACAGTGCATGCGGAGCACGTATCGGTCAGTTGATCACAAAGAACAAGGAAGTATTGAAAGCTGCCATGAAATTTGCACAGGCACGCCTCAGCCCTCCAACATTCGGACAGGTTGCTGCCGAAGCTGCTATTGACACACCTAAAGAATATTTTGATGCAGTAATGAAAGAATATATCGCAAGAAGAAATATTGTTGTTGAATCGATAAATAAAATTCCGGGCTGTTTCTGCCCAAAACCCAGCGGAGCCTTTTATGCTGTTGCAAGACTGCCTATTGATGATTCGGATAAATTCTGCCAGTGGCTGCTCGAAAGCTTTAGTTATGAAGGACAAACTGTAATGTTTGCACCTGCAACCGGTTTTTATTCCACACATGGATTAGGCAAAAACGAAATACGCATCAGTTATGTGCTGAATACCGACTCATTAAAAAAATCAATGATATGTCTTGAGGAATCCCTGAAAGTTTATCCGGGAAGGGTATAATTATTTTAATAATATTCAATGAAAAGACTATACTGCAAACAATCACAATTTACTCATAATAGTGTTTTATTTTAACGGCGTTCGTGAAATCCCTGCCCGACTTCCAGCCCGAAAGACTCGTTCTGGCGGGTGTCATTCAGGCGGGGCTTCGCTTAGTTGCGTTTCATTGCCACATAAAAATTCTAACAGTTACGAAATTACTAATTACGAAATTTGTAAGTTCGTACTACGCAGGGATTAGTATTAAATGTAAACATATACCCCTTTGAAGGACACCCCACACCATTACCCAACAAGCACCCGTTCATTGAAATTTTGTATAATGCCGGAAGAGTAGCTGTTATAGTTCAATTTACCTGCCTGCCAACTTTCGGCCGGTGAACCGGCAAGGCAGGTTGGACTATTACAGATACCGCATTGGTATTAAAAGGGCATCCTTACTTATTTTTGTCCTTCCTGTAAAAAAACGGGAGACTGAAATTCCCTTTCCAAAAAAATAATTCTGTTTATTTAAGGGCTTCAACAATGGCCTTGAAAGCCTCTGGCTGGTTCATGGCAAGGTCAGCCAATACTTTCCGGTTGATTTTAATATTTTTTTCATTCAGTTTGCCCATGAATTCAGAATACGACATCCCGAATTCGCGCACGCCTGCATTGATGCGTACAATCCACAGGCCCCTGAAGCTGCGTTTTTTGTTACGGCGGTCGCGGTAAGCGTACTGCTGACCTTTTTCATAAATGTTCTTCGCTACAGTCCAAACATTTTTTCCGGAGCCGAAGTTTCCTTTTGTTTTTTTTAGGATTTTTTTCCTTCGTGCCCTCGATGCTACTGCATTTACTGATCTTGGCATAATTTTTTGTTTTTTTGCTTCAGCGCCCCGGCTTTGCGGGATCTTCAGGAGCTGACAACAAGGTGAACACTGATTTAATTAAATACAAAGAGTCCTTCTCACATTGCTTTCATCAGCTTTGCTGACGAGTGTAACATGCGTGAGGTTACGTTTTCTTTTCGTTTCCTTCTTTGTTAAAATGTGACTCTTGTACGCATGTTTTCTTTTGATTTTTCCGGTACCGGTCAAAGAGAATCTTTTTTTGGCAGCGGATTTTGTTTTCATTTTGGGCATTACTCTATGTTTTATATTGATATTTATTTTTTCTTGGATGAAATGATCATGATCATTCTTTTTCCTTCCAGGCGGGGAAGCTGTTCCACTTTACCGTAGTCGATAATTGAATCGGCAAATTTCAGAAGAATAATTTCACCCTGCTCCTTGTACAAAATTGACCGGCCCTTGAAGAATACATCCACTTTAACTTTCGCCCCGTCTTCCAGAAATTTTATAGCATGTTTCAACTTAAAATTAAAATCATGTTCATCTGTATTCGGGCTCAGGCGTATCTCCTTAACGATTACCTTCGCTGCTTTCGCCTTCATTTCCTTCTGTTTTTTCTTTTGTTCATACAGAAATTTCTTGTAGTCGACTACTTTGCAAACCGGCGGGTTGGCTGTGGGTGAAATCTCCACAAGATCCAATTCTTGTTCATACGCAATCTTCAGTGCCTCATTTATCGGATATATTCCCTGCACTATGTTCTCACCAACAACACGCACAACCGGTGATTTTATACGTTCATTCACGAAATAGGGCTCCTCTTTTCTTGGCCCCTGGCGTTGATACGGCCTGTAATTAACTGATGTTGCTATGCTAAGTCCTCCTTAATTAATGAATACTTTATTTTTTATTCTTCAAGCATTTGCTTTATTTCATTGTTCACAAGATCGGCAAAATCTTTAATTGAAAATGCCCCGAGGTCTCCGGATCCCTGTTTGCGTACGGAAACCGTTTCATTAGTTTCCTCTTTTTCGCCAACAATCAGCATGAACGGTATTCTCTGCAGCTCTGCATCACGAATCTTGCGTCCAGCCTTTTCATTCCTGTCGTCAATGACAGCGCGAATTTCGTAATTATTTAGCAAATTCAAAACTTTTTTTGAATAATTGATATATTTTTCGCTGATAGGAATGATCATTGCCTGGTCAGGAGTGAGCCACAGAGGGAACTTTCCGGCGCAATGCTCAAGCAAAACAGCTACAAAACGCTCCATGGAACCAAAAGGTGCGCGGTGTATCATGACCGGCCTGTGCTTCTGGTTATCGCTGCCGGTATATTCCAGCTCAAAACGATCGGGAAGATTGTAATCAACCTGTATAGTTCCCAGTTGCCATTTGCGGTTCAATGCATCCTTCACTATGAAGTCCATTTTAGGACCGTAAAAAGCTGCTTCACCAATCTCAACAACAGTTTTCAGCCCTTTTTCTTCAGCCGCTTCAATGATGGCCTTCTCGGATTTTTCCCAGTTTTCATCGCTGCCAATATATTTTTCTTTGTTCTCCGGATCGCGTAATGAAACCTGAACAGTGTAATCTTTAAAATCGAGTGTCTTGAAAATATAGAGAACGATATCGATAACTCCGATAAATTCTTCCTTCACCTGTTCGGGTGTGCAGAAAAGATGAGCATCATCCTGTGTAAATCCGCGGACTCTTGTAAGCCCGTGCAATTCCCCGCTTTGTTCGTATCTGTATACAGTTCCAAATTCAGCCATGCGAATCGGCAGATCCTTGTATGAATGTGGTTTGCTTTTATAAATTTCGCAGTGATGCGGGCAGTTCATGGGTTTCAGAAAAAACTCTTCTCCCTCCTGTGGAGTAGTAATCGGATGGAATGAATCTTTTCCGTATTTTTCATAGTGGCCGGAAGTAACGTATAACTCCTTTTGCCCGATATGCGGAGTGATTACCTGCACATATCCTGCCTTTTTCTGAACATGTTTCAAAAAAGTTTCGAGCCTTGCACGAAGGTCTGCGCCTTTGGGCAGCCACAAAGGAAGCCCCATTCCCACTTTCTGTGAAAACGCAAATAATTCCAGTTCCTTTCCAAGTTTGCGGTGATCACGTTTTTTTGCTTCTTCAAGCAAAACAAGATATTCGTCAAGTTCTTTTTGTTTTGGAAAAGAAATTCCATACAAACGGGTAAGTTGCTTTTTATGCTCGTCACCCCGCCAGTAGGCTCCGGCAAGGCTTAGTAATTTTACTGCTTTTATATTCGATGTATCCGGAAGATGAGGACCACGGCATAAGTCAACAAAATTGCCCGACTCGTAAAAAGTAATGGAACCATCCTCCAGATCCTGCAGGAGTTCTATTTTGTATGGGTCATTCTTTTCTGTGAAATATTTTATTGCATCTGATTTCGAAACCTCTTTGCGATGGAAAGATAACTTTTTCCTGGCAATATCAAGCATTTTATCTTCTATCTTCTTAAAATCATCAGAAGAAATGGTTTTTTCACCAAAATCAATATCGTAATAAAATCCGTTTTCAATATCGGGGCCTATACCGAATTTAGCACCGGGATATAATGCCTCAACAGCCTCAGCCATAATATGAGCCGAAGAATGCCAGAATGCAGCCTTACCCTTTTCAGAATCCCATGTATGCAATACAAGTTTTGCATCATTATTAATCGGGCGGGTTGCATCAAAAATCTCACCGTTTACAGATGCTGACAATACATTGCGCGCAAGTCCTTCGCTTATACTTTTCGCAATTTCAATTGCAGTGATTCCTTCATTGTATTCCCTGATTGCTCCGTCGGGAAAAGTAATACGTATCATAAATGAATAGTCAGAAAAATAAGTGTGCAAAGATAAGTAAATTATCTATATATCAGGAAGAAATAATTGGGATATTTGCTGAAATCAATTCAATAACCCATTTCTTCAAAAACAAAGGATATATTTTCAAGATCATGCTGTTAAAACAAAAAAAATGATTTTTATCTAAATTTATTTTTTTCATTCAGTTTAAAATATATACTTTTAAAACGTTTTTAATATCAATGTGAATATGAATACACAAAAAAAACACCCTATAATAATACCTTACGATTTTACAGGTGTATCAGATACAGCCATTTCTCATGCTGCCCGATTTTCGCAGATAAGTGGTAATCCTCTTCTTATTTTAAATATTATTGACGAAAGCACCGGCAATTATCTGAAGCAGCATAACCAGATGGATCAGTTCATTCATGCCAAATTAAAGGTATTATGCAAAGAAACATCAGCAAAATTTAATATTGAAGTCAGCTTTCTAATTAAAAAGGGAAATATTCTTTCTATTCGCAAGATTGCTGATGACCTGTCAATTTCTTTTATGTTTATGGGAATTGACCAGCCGCATACTAATGCCAGCAAAGTAATGAAAGTTGTTTGCACTTCACCTGCACCGGTATATGTAGTTCAGGGAAATTATGAATTTGCTGATCCGAAATATATTATTGTTCCCATCGATGATTTTGTGGAAACAAGACAGAAAGTTCAATGTGCAACAACATGCAGCAAACTATTCAAAGCCACCATAAAATTATTATCAATTAAACCCACCGACAAAACCCAGCTTTTCAAACAAAACGTTATAGTAAGCCAGATTGAAAGGGTGCTGCATGAGGAACGTGTTCCTTTTACATTTGAATATGCAAAAGGAAAACCTGCGGATTTTGCAGACGAGCTTCTGGAATTTGCCCAGCAGGTTGAATCAAGGATATTTGTTCTTATGAAAACTCCCAGGATATTTTCTCCCAATAAAATTACAGCAATTGACAAAAAAGTTTTACTGAATTCGCAAAACATCCCGGCATTCTATGTTAACCCAAGGGATGTAGGAAGGTACTACTAGTGCTATGTCAATTATTAAATGACGCTTTATTAATATCCAATAACCAACACCGAACGTCCAATTTCCAATTTAATTACTTCATAATTCCAGCCTGCCGGCAGGCATGGCATTATTGGATGTTGGACATTCGAAATTATTATAAAAACTATTTTGCAATTGACATGACACTAGAATAGGTTATACATCACATAGGAAAACTTGCATATAGTATAAAGTAATTCCAGTGTGTTTTTTAAAGCCCCAAGACCCAAATCTTAAGCGCACGCCTTCTTGGAATTTGGGACTTTGGGTTTTGTATGCCGGATGATGGATGTTGTTTTATCCAGTTCAGTATTACCGGGAATTTATTATTTCTGCACCTACTTTTTCTCTTCACCTTTTTTCAGGGCAGTTTCTTTAATAATGTATCCGCCTTCGTCGTATTCCGTCCAAATCCCGTCCTTCATTCCGTTTTTATAGGCTCCAATAATTTTCACCTTACTTTCTTTGAAATCAAAAAATTCTTTATAGGCCCCGTCAAGAATGTTATCAGAATACGTTTCTTCTTTAATGACATTTCCTGTATCGGAGTACGTTTTGTTTATGCCATTGAAAACGCCGTTTTCATAAAAATATTCAGCCATAATCACGCCATTTGATTTATACCATTTAGTAATGCTGTCGCGCAAGCCATTTTTATAATGGGCATCTTCCTGTAATTTTCCAGCTTCGTAATACGATTTTTTTGTTCCGTTTATCAATCCGTTTTTATAATTTATTTCCGTCAGGATTCTTGCTCCTACTGAATATGTGCGTGTCATTCCATTCAGCAAATCGTTCACATAATACGATTCTCCTTTATAATAGCCGTTATCATCAATATTAACGGTAATACCGTTTTTCTTTCCCAGTTTATATGTTTCAACTTTAGAAATGACATTTTTGGAACTGTAGGTCACCCACGAACCATCCTTCTTGTCATCAATATAAAAACCTTTTGTTTGAAACCCATTTATTTTTTCTTCCCAGTAGCCTTGTTTCAACCCCTTGGCATCCGTTTTATTGATAGTATCTCCGTTCGCTGAGATAACCTGGGCATATGAACTGGCGGTAAAAAATAATACCGCAAAAAACAAACAAATTGCTTTCATAGTACTATTAATTAATTTTAATGTTATTTATTCAGATAGCTGACAAGTACCACTATACCTGCAACCACTGCAACGCAAACAAGTGAGAATAATATAATCTTTCCAACACTCCATGGGCGTTCACCCTGAACTTCACCTGTTCTTGCATTTACTAGGAAACGATACACTTTGTTTTTATACCTGTATGAACTGATCCAAAGGGGAAGCAAAACATGTTTGAATGTTGTATCGCTGTAATTGGTAGCAACAGAATAAATCCTCTGTTCATCGCCGCCTATATCGCGTTTGATGGTTTCACGGATAATAACATCCATTTTCACTTTAGCTAAAGAAAAGCCATCTTTCACATCAACCTGGTAGCTTTCGGTACGGAATCCGCTTAAAAATTTATCATCATAGGGTATCAGGTTTTTCAGATCCCATGGTTCGAGTTTTTCAGTGTATTTCAGAGGAAGGGATTTGCTTGCCAGTACCAGAACATCATCAAAATTATTGCTTACATTACCTGAAACAGAGGTCCAGCGTATTTTCCGAACCTGCCTTGTTTTATGAACAGTTTTTCCATTCTCGGTCGTGGTATAACTTTCTGTTACATAATAATAAGTACCGCGAGCACCGGAATATTTACTGGATGTGTTGGAATCATACGTCCAATATGGAATATACATTCCATTGAACTTATCGGTACTGTTAACATACTTTTTTAAAGCGCCGGGAGCAAACCATAATTTCTTTATCCATCCCCGGAAAAGATCAAAGCCCTGTTTCTGAGTAATAACAAAAGGAAGCAGCGATTTAGGTTTTAATATAGTGCTTGTGCTTCCGCTGGTAACAACAAGGCTGGTACCGCAGAAAGGACACATATCGGAAGTTACATTCGGCTTCAGGGACGTAGATGCGCCGCATTCAGTACATTTAACAGTAACAATGTTTTGCTTTTCTTCCGTGGCAAATTTTTCGGAAATAAATTTCGTGAAATCGATTTCATCTATTTTTTCAGTCGATTTTTCAATCTCATTTAATGCTCCGCAAAATTCGCATGTTAGCGAAAGAGTGCCCGGGGCAAATTTCAGAAAAGCGCCGCAGTCCTTGCATTTCAGCTGCTGGTTGGTGGCGGTTTCGGGAGTGTTGATGTCTGACATAATAATATATTATTTGGTAAAGGTAAAGGTTATGAAGCCTGTTTTTAGCTCAAGGTAAAGGTAAAGAAGATAGTTTAGTTTCATGTTATGAAGTTTGATTTTTTAAAATATTTAACGATTAAAAGTTTTCCATTTTTCACCCAATGAATAGAGTTGCCTTCCTGTAACATCATAAATACCAATAAGCCTGTTTAATAATTCAGGCTGAATATTATAAATATCTCTTGCCTGCATAAGGCTTACAACCGTTTCATTACATTCGGCCAT
Source organism: Bacteroidota bacterium (assembly GCA_043801235.1). GTDB lineage: Bacteria > Bacteroidota > Bacteroidia > Bacteroidales > CG2-30-32-10 > DAOQAK01. The sequence continues at coordinate 10,553 of JAZDMF010000010.1, forward strand.
AGCATCTTCAATATATTTTCGGAATCCGGCTTTTTGTTGACGCTTAGCGTATCCTTCAGCTATGAGTCTTGGTATAGCTTTGCATGAACGGCTTAACTGATCCTTCAAATCGAATTTTTCACATTCAGGAAGTAAAGGGAGGACTTCTTTCATAATAATGAGCATTGCTTCATAACTGTTTTGATAAACAATCAGAGCTTTAAAACTCGTAATTGGTTTCTGAGTCTTTTGATTATCATACATGACAATTAGTAATATGATAGAATTATTATGCTGATTATTTTAAAATCCGGCATCTTAACCTTTACCCTAACCTAAACTTTACTGTTGAGGCGGAACCGGTGGTGGCAAAGGAGGCGGAGCCTGAGTAAATAACTTTGCAACTTCAGGTACTTGTCCTGCGGCAGTCCATGCGGCCATACCATTTTTCCATACCATCGTATCTTTTGTAAGCTGTCCGCCCTGTATCATTTGTGCCAATTGCTGATCTCCGAAAGGTCCTGTTTGCTGGCCATTCACAGCTACAAAATACTGCGATAAAGGAGGAGGAGTGACATTCTGCTGATTTGCATTCTGGTTCGGCATCATGCTTTGCCCCATCTGATTGGCCATGGCAAAACCCATACCCATGCCTATTCCGGCACCTGCAGTACCTCCGGGATTCTTTGCTGCTTCTTCAATTCCCATAGCAGTCTGGAATTGAGTAAAAGCGCTGAGGTTTCCGACAACTCCCATGCTTGTCCTTTTATCCATAGCAGCTTCAACATCGGGAGGAAGTGAAATGTTCTCAACAAGGAATTTTGAAAGTTCAATTCCATATTCCATGAATTCCGGACCTATTTTATCGTAAACAAATTTCGATAGCTCATCATAATTTGAGGCAAGGTCAAGAACCGGGATTTTGCTTGATGCCACAATATCAGTAAATCGTGTCATCACAATATTCTTAAGCTGTTCGGTAATTTTTTCCGTAGTGAAAGAGCCATCGGTACCGGCAATTTCCTTAATGAATTTACCGGCATCTTTTATCCTCATGGTATAATTTCCGAAAGCACGTATGCGGACAATACCGAAATCGGCATCTCGCATCATCACGGGGTTTTTGGTTCCCCATTTCAGGTCAGTGAAATTTTTAGTGTTGCAGAAATAGACTTCGGCTTTGAACGGACTGTGGAAACCGTATTTCCATCCTTTAAGAGTGGTAAGGATGGGCATGTTCTGAGTTTCGAGGGTATGCATACCAGGTTGATAGGTATCAGCAATCTTACCCTCATTGATGAATACTGCCACCTGCGATTCCCTTACTACAAGTTTTGCTCCGTATTTGATTTCATTGTTATACCGTTCAAAACGGTGGATCATTGTATCATTTGATGGATCAAGCCATTCAACGATATCAATAAATTCGCCTTTAATTTTGTCTAATAGTCCCATAATATGTTTTTTTTATATGTTATCAATTATAATTAGCACAAAAATAAGAAAAATACACTAAGGAAAGAATACACTGCATAAAATAAATTTTATAGCTATTTTTGATTTATATTGATTTAAAACATGATGAAAAAAATTGCAATTTCTGAAAACACACCACGCAACCCAAAAGATTATAGTATAATGCTGATTAAGGGTTTAAGGCCGTACTACTTTTGCAGTTACTTTTTCACATTTGGGGTTTTCATACCTGTTTTCATGATATTACTTTCTCCCGGACTAAGAGAAGACATCCCATACGGCAGGCTTTTGTTTTGCATTTTTATTTTTTCAGGCGTAGGGATTTTATTATGGCAATCCGTGAGTCGCCGATACAGAAAACGTAAACTTGCATTTAAACACGGAAGGATTATTTCAGGAACTGTTAAAGAACATGGCAGGAAAATGGTTTACTGGAAACATGGAACACGCGATTATACCCTGACTGTTGAAGTTGCTGTAAATGATTATAAACAAAATAAAGTGATCATTCAATCGGGAAACTCGTTGCTGCATACTGCTTATCCCATTGGCACTCCAATCAAAGGATTTTATGATGAAAAAACTGGATCGTTTTTTTTTCCGGCTGAAATAGAAATTGAAATTTCATAAATACGCATATGGAAATTATCACTATAGTTAAAAAATTTTGTTATTTATTGCTTTTATACTGTCCCAAAAGTCGCAAACAAAAGTACGGAATTATTTTTATGACACCGTTTGCTGGAACGTGCGCTATTAAAGAGAATAATTTTAGGGTAAGGTGTTTTTTCGTTGTAGCCGAACAAACCACCCCCTTTCCCCCAAGTAGAGTT
>JAZDMF010000033.1:0-8123 GCA_043801235.1 Bacteroidota bacterium
CTGCAAAATTACTTCACCCTTTAGTGCCGACAACGATTTATGAAAAATATTGTTCACTACATTTTTTGAAAATAAAAATATGTTTTCAATATTGACACGGGTTTCAGAGGTGGGTTTTGAAGACAAGTGTCAAAGTCGGGAATTACACCAAACCATCTGGTAGCAGTCTGTATGCCATGTGTCAAGATGCAATATAATGGACTTGCCTGCATTGGCGGCTTTCAGTTTTCCAACTACCTGCTCATGTGTTTCGGAGGGTGCTGTTTGAACAACAGTAACTGTAAACCCGCGTTTGGTAAATGCTTTAGCAAGATCGCCTGCAATATCATCGGCAAGCGCATTACCGCTTTCGGTATGTATCGGATATGGAATTCCAATACCGGAACGCATATACCCTACGAACGACGGTGATTTTCCTGTTGTAAGCATTTCAGTGCGCTGATCGTGAACAGCAATTGCAATATTACTTTTTCCCGACACTGTGAAATCCATGTCGATGTTGTGATATTGGTGTTTGTTTTTAAATGCCAACATATATGAAGATTATTGATTGTACATGATAAAAAAAAATTACAGAAAATAGCAAATAGTAAATAGCAAAGAGCAAATATATTTTTTGCTCAATCTTCCAATCTTTTCAATTTAATATTTTCTATTTGCAACTATAGTTTTGTGTATGTAGCGCTTCCTACATCACTGCCGCTGCTGGTGTAAATGCAAGTATAGTTAATTGAAGTAAAATCAGTAGTGTTTGTAGAACCCGATCCTGTAATGGTTCCGGGGTCAGACATCATTAATGGGCTTTGTGATGCAATATTTAATGTGCTTCCGCTTAATGTAATTTCAATATATACGGATGAACCAAAACCTCCGAAATTATAAATGAGAAACTTGTTGTTGACCGAAGAAAACGCTGCAACAGTAACGGAATAATTTTTTGTTCCTGCATTTTTTCCTGTAACCACATCAACAACACTGTATCCGCCGTCAAAGACGCCAACATACACGGTTCGTGTGGCGGTGGCTGTGTTACCAGCTGCATCAGAAACAGAATATGTTTTTGTATAAGTTCCTTTTTGTGTGGTGTTCACTGTACCTGAAACAGTGATTGATGCTGAAATATCGCCATCCACGTCGTCAAGAGCTGTAGCGCCTGCATCGCTGTATGTGCTGTTAAGTGCAATTGAAACCGGATTGCTTCCATTTAAAGTAATTACCGGTGCAGTAGTGTCGTCATCTTCTTTTTTACATGAAGCAACCACGATCATTAATGCAAGAATGATCAAAGCAGGGAAAAATAATTTTCTTTTCATTTTGTAATTTTTTTAATTGGATATTATTTTGGTTTATCAGGAAAATCGGGCATTCTGAAATTTGTTTATTTGTTTTAAATGTCCGCATATAGAATGATTATTGGTTTTACGTAGTTAAACAAATTATAGAAAATAGCAAAGAGCAAATATATTTTTTGCTCAATCTTCCAATCTTTTCAATTTGATATTTTCAATTTGCTATTATCTGTTTTCTATAAATATGCGTAAACAGTTTTTATTAAATTAAAGTTTTGTATAAGTAGCGCTACCGTGATCGCTGCCTCCGCTGATATACACACAATTATAATCAACAGAAGTTATTTTGGAATTATTTGTAAAACCGGTTCCTGTGATGGTTCCGGGGTTTGACATTGCTGACGGACTTTGTGCGGCAATATTTAATGTGCTATCGGTTAGGCTCAGGGTAATTTCAATATATACCGATGAACCGAATTCGCCGAAATTACGTATGAAAAGTATGTCGTTGATAGAATCGGAAGCAGAAACATTAACATTGTAATTAAGTGTTCCGGCGTTGTTCCCTGTAACCACATCCGTTACGCTGTATCCTCCGGCTAAGAAATCAGCTGAATTAACCACATTAACCGTACGCGTTGCTGTTGAAGTATTTCCGGCAACATCGGTAATGGAATAAGTAACGGAATAAATTCCTTTTTGTGCGGTATTCACATTGCTTGTGGTGGTAATGGACGAGGTCAGATCACCGTCAACCTCATCGGTAGCTGTGGCGCCTGCATCAGTGTATGCATTGCCAAGTATAATGCTGACAGGATTATCACCGGTTATTGAAATTTCAGGCGCAGTAATGTCTGAATCATCTTCCGTATTGCAGGAAGATATTATGAAAAATAAAGCCAGAATGATAATACCTGAAAATAATTTTTTTGTTTTCATTCTTGAATTTTGATGGGTTATTATTTTGTTTTATCAGGAAAATCGGGTACTTCGGGAAGTTCTTTATATGTTTTTAATTCTATCATAATTTGTTTTATTGCAGCATTCAATTGTTCATCTTCGCCGCTGTATTCCTTTGCAGGATCGTTATCTACTTCAATGTCCGGGTCAACGCCGTATCCTTCGATGATCCAGCCTTTGTCATCGCTGGCGTAATGGCCGAATTCGGGTTTTAAAAGATAGCCGCCATCCATCAAAGGCAATGTGCCGCGAATTCCTATAACTCCACCCCATGAACGCATTCCTATCAATTTACCCAATCCGAGTTTTTTGAATTTGTACGGAAAAAGATCGCCATCGGATGCTGAATAATTATCAATAAGACAAACTTTTGGTCCGTATATCATTGCCTCCGGGCTTTTTTCAGGCGAGGTATTGCGCGACATGCCCATCAGCGCTACTTCACGGGCAAGACGTTCAATGATCATGGGGGATACGTTTCCGCCGCCATTTCCGCGGTCATCAATGATAACGGCTTTTTTGCTTAACTGCGGATAAAAATGTTTTACAAATTCATTCAGTCCGTCGACACCCATATCTGGAATATGGATGTATCCTGCTTCTCCGCCGGTTGCTTCATTCACTTTCTTGATATTTTCCTGTACCCAGTTGTAATAATACAGTTCGGCTTCATCTGCAATAGGAACCACAATCTGTTTGCGGCTTCCGGTTTCAGCAGCAGTTTTATTCACGGTAAGTTCCACTTGTTTCCCTGCGGTATTTACCAGCAGTTCATAAATATCTTTCACATCTTTTGTTGATTTGCCGTTCACTTCAATAATGAATTCTCCTTCATCAATATCAACACCCACTTCAGTTAGCGGCGACCTTGCTTTGGTTGTCCAGTTCTCGCCCTTAAGAATTTTGTCAATTTTAAAATAGCCGCTGGAAGCGTCTTTGCTGAGTTCAGCTCCTAGCAGTCCGGTTTTTATTTTAGTAACTTCCGGAAGATCGCCTCCGCCAACGTACGCATGGCCTATGCTCAGCTCACCTATCATTTCCCCAATGATATAGGTAAGGTCAGCCCTGTGATTTACATAAGGAACCAATGGAGAATATTTTTCTTTTATTTTTATCCAGTTCACATCATGCATATCGGGATCATAAAAGAAATCGCGCATCTGCCTCCAGCTTTCATCAAAAATTTCTTTCCATTCGGCTTTTTGGTCAACCCATATTTTCATATCGGCAAGGTTGACATTATTTATAAATTCAATATTTGATTTTGGCAGGTCTATAACATAATAGATGTCATCTTTGCTTACCAGCATTTTCTTTTTATCGTAAGACACTTCATAAGCGCTGCATTCCCCCAGTTTTATTTCCTTTTTTTCTGTAAGGTCGAAAACTTTCAGTGCTGAAGCATCTTTATCTTTTTTATTCATATAATAAACCTGGTCGTTTATTACAGTGATGTTCCAGTAGTTGCCGGCATCGATGGTAAGAGCAACAATCCTGTCCTTTATTCCTGTAGTATCAACAGCAGAATCTGTTTTTGTAGCATCGGTGCTCTTGTCTTTATCCGTATTATCAGTTTTGGTTTCACTTTTAACTGTCACTTCATCGTTCTCGGCTTTGAGAGGATTTGGAGTAGATTGAGAAAGAGTGACAAAATAAATTTTGCTCATATCCGTATAGGCATGGTTCCATTCCGTCCAGCTGTATGTGGGATTAAAATCCCTATTGGATGTAAAATACAGGTATTTCCCGTCATTGCTGAATGAAGGAGAGCCTGATTCGTACCATCCATCGGTAACTTCGCACTTCGATGCAGAACCGACTTCATATAAATATATTTTATTCATTCCTTCTTTAAAAGGACGGGTGTAGGCAATCCATTTGCTGTCGGGCGACCACGTGTATTCGCTGAATTCCCAGTCTTTATCATAATCAACCTCTGTCACTTTTTTTGTGTCGGTGTCAACATACTGAAGCTTTAGTTTTTTATCGGCCCACATAATTTTTTTACTGTCGGGAGACCACTTCAGAGAATATTTATAAGTGTCGCTGTTCTTGGTTGTCTGAACGGCTTCACCATCACCATCCTGCGGGATGATGTATATTTCATCTTCGCCTGTGGAATCGGAAATATATGCAAGGTATTTTCCATCAGGCGACCATTCCACATTGCGTTCATGCACTCCGGAAGTTTGCGTAAGGTCGCGTGTTATGCCCGATTTTGCAGGAACCGAAAAAATATCGCCGCGCGCATCAAAAGCAATTCTTTTGCCATCGGGGGAAATGGATGAAGAATTGATGAACTTGCTTGCGTCTTTCAGTTCATTGCGTCCGGTAACCTGGTCATCGGCTATGGTAATGGTAATCTTTTCCGCTTTTTGGGTTGTAAGATCAAAAACATAAATGTACCCCCCGTTTTCAAAAACGATTGAATTATCACCCTGCGAAGGAAATTTAATGTCATATTCGCTGAAGGTGGTCAGTTTCTTGGTTTCCTTGGTTAACATGTCATAGCAGAAAAGGTTCATTGTGCGGTCGCGGTCGGAAATAAAATAAATCTTATCGCCAACCCACATGGGCATAATATCCTGTGCATCATTATTAGTAATGCTGTCTGTTTTTTTTGTAGCGAAGTCGTATATCCAGATATCATCGGCCATTCCGCCCTTATAATATTTCCATGTTCTGAATTCGCGGAAAACACGGTTGTATGCCAGTTTTGATTTATCGGAACTGTATGAACAAAAACCGCCGCAGGGGAGGGGAAGTTCATTTGAAATCCCGCCGCTGGTGGTAACCGTGAAGAGCTGTCCTTTAAAATCGTTGAATGATTGCTTGCGGGAGCGGTAAACTATAGTGGAATCATCTTTCCATGTCATTACAATATTATTCGGCCCCATGCGGTCGGATACATCATCGCGGCCTAAAGTTGCAGTATAGGTCAATCTTTCAGGAACACCTCCTTCAGCAGGGATTGAATAAACTTCAGTATTTCCGTCATACTGGCCGGTAAAAGCAATTTTTTTCCCATCAGGCGAAAAACGCGCGAACATTTCGTAGCCCACATCGCTTGTAAGTTTGCGGGCAGTGCCACCGGCTTTGTCAACGGTGTACAGATCGCCGGCATAACTGAAAACTATCTGGTTTCCGTGAATGGCAGGAAATCTCAACAATCTGGCTTCATACTGGGCATGCAAAAGGAAACAGGAGAATAATAAAAGGCAAAAGACGAATATTTTTCTCATAGAATATTTTTTGAAACACGGAAGGCAAACTTACATAAATATTTTGAATTTCCGGATGTAGTACCTTAATAAAATCATCAACATGAAAACTATGATAAGTTATTATGTTAACTTTGTGTGAACAAGTGCATGGCAATATATTGCAATCAGGTGATTATTTATTCTGCAAATTAAAATAAATTCGGTGGAAAGGGAGTACATATGAAAAGTTTATGTATTGTATTTGTAGCAGGCCTTTCTTTTTTTATTTCAAAGGCACAGCAATTTACAAATTACACAAACACAAATACTGTATACGGAATTGCTGTGGATGCCCAAAATAATAAATGGTTTGCTACATATGGCGGTGTAGTTAAATACGATGGTGCGGACTGGACAACCTATACTACTTCCGACGGTTTGGTAAATAATTCCGTTAATACTGTTTGCGCTGACCATTCAGGAAATATGTGGCTTGGAACCATGGACGGGGTATCGAAATTCAACGGCAGCAGCTGGACATCATATCGAACAAACGATGGTCTCGCGGGCAATACGGTTTGGTTTGTAAAAGCAGATTCGAATGGGAATGTCTGGTTCGGTACTCAGAATGGCGTTTCGAAGTTTGATGGGATTAACTGGACAACCTATACTACAGCCGACGGTTTGGCAAATAATTGTGTTTATTCAATTGCTACAGATACTATAGGTAACATGTGGTTTGGAACTGCCTATGGGGTTTCAGAATTTGACGGAAGTAACTGGACAACATATACAATGTTCGATGGTTTAGCTAATAATAACGTTTATACTGTATACATAGATAATCAGAATAACAAATGGTTTGGAACGTGGGGAAGCGGAATTTCGGAATTTGACGGAATAAGCTGGATAACCTATACCACTGCCGATGGTTTGAGTTCCGATTATGTTTTTTCAATTGCTATTGACAATAGTGGCAATAAATGGTTTGGAACTGCCTATGGGTTATCCGGGTTTGACAACCTGAACTGGACAATTTATACAACCAACGATGGTTTGGCTAATAACACTGTTTGGGCAATTGCAATCGATACTTTAGGTAATATGTGGCATGGAACCGCCCATGGGATTTCAGAATTTGACGGAACAAACTTTGCTTCACATATTACAACAAATTGTATTTTAAGTAATGGCGTTACTTCTGTCGTTATTGATAATCAGGATAATAAATGGATTGGAAATACCGGTGATGCCGGAGAACGCGGAGTGTCGGTATTTGATGGAACAAACTGGACAATTTATACTGCAGTTATCGAGTCGCCCGCAAATAGTGTTTTGGCATGCGCAATAGATAACCTGGGCAATAAATGGTTTGGAACGCAGGGCAGGGGTGTGTTAAAGTTTGACGGAACAAATTGGGTGAATTATACCACTGCTGATGGCCTTGTAAATGATAATGTTTTTGCTATTGGTATCGATGCCCAGAATAATAAATGGGTTGGAACTGTTGGAGGAGTCTCGAAGTTTAATGACACAATATGGACAACATATACAACGACCAACGGGTTAGCTAATAACTTTGTGCATTCAATAGCAATCAATACATCTGGTATTATCTGGTTCGGAACAGACGGCGGAGTGTCGGTATTTAACGGAATAAACTGGTCGACCTATACAACAGCCGATGGTTTGGCAAATAATACGGTTTGGTCAATCGCAACAGATGCTTCAGGCAATATTTGGTTCGGAACAGCAGGAGGAGTCTCAAAATTTGACGGCACTATTTGGATAAATTTCACAACAGCCGATGGACTTATCAGTAGTTCTGTTTATGCAATTTCTGTAGATGGCATGGGTAATAAATGGTTTGGAACCGACAATGGGTTATCGGAGTTTGACAACCTGAGCTGGACTTCCTATACCACCGACGATGGACTTGCTGATAATTCTGTATCATCTATTGCTATTGATGGGCAAGATACTCTATGGATAGGAACGCGTTACGGTGGAATTTCGAAATTTAACGATGGCATAATTACAAATACAGTTATGCAAAATCCTACTGTATCTGATTTTCTTGTTTACCCGAATCCCGCAAATAATATTTTGACAGTTGAAGCTTCAACCAATGATAATCAAAATTTATTAATGAAAATCATGAACATCCAAGGTCAGGTAATACATCAGGAAACTATTAAAATAAATACTAACAATACCATTGATATATCTTCATTGGATTGCGGAATTTATTTTATTATACTGCAAAATCAAGAAGCATATTTTATTAATAAGTTTGTTGTGAATTAATAGAGCTTATTTCGTCAATCATCAGATTAAGAATATATAAAACCACTGTTATCCGAAAATAAAATATGATAAAAAAACATATCACCAATTTATCAGTGCTTAATGAAGCATATCATTACGAAAAACCTTCAGCTTTTAGCAGGGGGATAAGAGTTGATATGAATGGTGTAACTTTTATTTTCATTTCAGGTACTGCAAGCATTGATGAAAAAGGAAAAACAGTACATGTTGGAGATTTTGAAAAACAAACCTTACGAACATACGACAATATAAAAAAACTCTTGGAAGAAGAAGGGGCAACTTGGAAGGATGTTGTAAAAACAACAGTTTACATAAAAGATATTTCAAAACACTATGAAGAATT
>JAZDMF010000064.1:0-6961 GCA_043801235.1 Bacteroidota bacterium
TGAAGTATCCGAAAGATTATATTTTTCTAATTCTTCAACAATTTGAAGAAAACTATTCTCTCGGATTTTAATTGTATCATTGACATCAAATATTTCATCAGCTTTAAATATTTCTTTGGTTGTATCGAAAAAATATTGATAGAACGGTTTTCCTTTACCACCAGTGGTTTCTATATGTGAGTCTCGAAGTTGTTCAAATTTTTGCTTTGAAAATTTTTGCTTTAAACGGGATTGTTCTCTTTCATAACGAATTTTCATGAAAAGGATTTTGCTTATTTCATCAAAAGCTGCTTCTGGAGAAAGCTTATCGTTATTGCGGATAATATTATGACATTTAAAAAGAAGACGACTGAATTCATCACGTGTGAATGCTTTGGTCCGAGTCAATAAGTTGCTTACTTCCTTATCATTTAAAGCAGTTTTAGCATCCGGAATATCTAGTATTTCATCTCCAACATCTTTTGGATAATCAAGATTAACTTTGAATATTCTTGTTTCTTTTAAGTTGGTAGTTACAAAAAATGGAGCATTAATATATCTTGCATAATGAGAACCCTGAAAGTAATCTTCGGGTCTAATAGTGATATTGTCTGCTTTACATTCCACGACAATTATTGGAGCTTTCTTTTCGACCTCTTCTTTGGTTTTCCAAACTACAATATCTGCGCTTGCCCTACCAGTTCCTCGCTGGTTACCTTCTGCTACAGTTACCTCTTGTTTCATTTGTTCAAGAGTATATCCGTAATGGTTTATAAGTCGGCAAATATATTCCTGCCTGACTTTTTCTTCGGGAGAAGCATTAAGCCATTTGTCCTTTAGCGGAACAAATATTTTGTTACCTTCAATTTTAACTTCTAAAGCCATATTGTTTTTCTTAATAATAAAAAGCTAATTTATAATAGCTCTTTTGTCAAAAGTATGAAAAAAAATATTAGAGTATAAATTAAGGATTTTTCAAATTTGAATTAACAATACATTTCCCGTTATCCCATTTTCCTTTCATGCTATCATCAGGAATAATATTATTTTTTTCATCCAAGAAATTCCCGAGACTATCTTTCTTTAGAATCTTCATTTTGCCTGCTTTTATGGCATCAATAATAAGTATCTGTAAATCTTTTCCTGTTACATTTTTATTTTCTTTTCCTATGGCTGCACCTACCTTATTATTATATATGTCCATATCACCGCTGGCTTTATCAGGATGAACGCCATCTTCAAGCCTGTGCTTTTTATAGTCAATATAATTTGCCTTTTCGTGTGCACGGCCAAGTTTCAGCGCTTTGCGCCATCCAATTCTTTGAGCAAGAGACGCCATCCAGCAGGAATGACAGAAAGCATCCACCTGTCCCCCGTTTTGGTCGCCGTCCAATGTTTTAACTCCTGCAATGCTGTCAGTAACTTTCAGTACATTCTTAGTGATCTTCCACGCTTTCTTTGCTGCAAAAGGATGCCGGAATGCCCAGCACTTTTCGGGACGGCTTAGCTGGGAGAATTTTTTGAAAACAGAATTATTCTGTGCATTCAGGGATGCTGAAAATAAAAACAATAAGAATGGGATAAATAATTTCAGAAATGGCTTCATAATTCAATCATAAAGATAGTTATTTCTGTAAAATGCAAATGTTTAATCATTATGATCATTTTTCATTATTTTATGAACGGAGTTTATTGTTCAACTCCTCTGGAGTTGCATTTCACTAATTACTCCTGTATTTATTCACATTAAATCCCTTCGGGATTCTTCACATAGAACATTTTCCATATTGAACGAATTTTATGACCTGCTGAGCAGGTCAAATATGAATAAATAAAATCATTACCACAAAAAAACCAACCCCAACGGAGTTGAATACAAGTTTTCGCAATTTAAATAATGAATGGTGTTATATATGTCTGATGAAAATGTATCAAAAATGCCATATTGTCACATTTCCCTTTTTTGTACTATTTTTGCAGTGCAAATGCTCACTATGATATACATTACACGCAGGGAATCTTTCAATGCAGCCCACAGGCTTTTCCGGGAAGATTTTTCCGATGAAAAAAATGTTGAAATATTTGGAAAATGTTCCAACCCCAACTGGCATGGGCATAATTACATCTTATTTATTACAGTGAAAGGAAGCATTAATCCGCAGACTGGTTTGCTGCTTAATTTAAAATATTTAAGTGCAATCATTAAAAATAAAATCATTGATAAGGTTGATCACAAAAACCTGAATATTGAAGTACGCTTTATGCAAGGAGTGATTGCTTCGGCGGAAAATATTGCAATTCAAATATGGAAACAACTCGAGAAACCTGTAAAGAATATCGGTGCAGCTTTGCATTGCGTGAAGCTGGTCGAAACAGAAAATAATTTTGTAGAATATTTCGGAGAATAGATTATGATTGATATTAATAAGGAAATGGGCAGGCAGAACGCTATGGACGGTTACGAAAAAATTGACCAGTACAATCCTGAAACTATTGCAAAGCTTGCATCGCATTACAAAGAAATTTTAGGACTCATTGGTGAAAATCCTGACCGGGAAGGCTTGCTTAAAACTCCGGAGCGTGTTGCCAAAGCCATGCAGTTTCTTACTCACGGTTATGATCTTAATCCGGAAGAGTTGCTGCGGTCAGCCATGTTCAGGGAAGATTACAGGCAAATGGTAATCGTTAAGGATATTGAAATTTATTCCATGTGCGAACACCATATGCTGCCTTTCATCGGGAAAGCGCATGTGGCATATATCCCCAACGGGTATCTGGTAGGGTTAAGTAAAATTCCGCGTATTGTAGATGCTTTTGCCCGCAGGCTTCAGGTGCAGGAAAGACTTACAACACAGATAAAAGAATGCATTCACAAAACACTAAAACCGTTGGGTGTCGCCGTGGTTATTGAAGCCGAACACCTTTGCATGCGAATGCGCGGTATTCAAAAACAAAACTCGGTTGCAACCACATCTGACTTTGTTGGCGCTTTTTGTATCGAGAAAACAAGGCAGGAATTCATCCATTTGCTTGGTTCTAAACTGCATTAAAAATATTTCTATTTTTGTAAAAATTTTAAACTTAATATTTATGTTCAACTTCGGTCAAAACAATATGAATTTAGCGAACCCGCAAACGCAAGCTGTTGCTGTTCCCAAAACATTCATCACAAATGTTTTTTCATGGATGGCTGTTGCACTGGCAATAACCGCTTTTTTTGCCTATTTCTTCAGCACCAGTGAAACATTTTTCGCTTCATTATTCACTGTCAGTTCAACAGGCGCAAGCATGTCGCCCTTAGGCTGGGTGGTAATGCTTTCGCCTTTTGCCATAGTACTGGTAATGATGTTTGGTGCAAATAAATTTTCTGCATTGGTTCTCACTTTTCTTTTTATTGCCTACGCTTTTCTGATGGGCATGAGCTTAAGTTTTATTTTCTGGGCATATACGGCAGGTTCCATTTTCATTACTTTTGCAGTCACAGCCGGAACTTTCGGGGTAATGGCCATTGCAGGTTATACTACCAAAACAGACCTTTCCAAAATGGGTTCCATTCTATACATGGCACTGATCGGAATAATTATCGCCATGGTTGCGAATTATTTCATGAAAAGCACCAGGCTCGATTATATCATCAGCATCATAGGCGTACTTGTTTTCACCGGCCTTACCGCATGGGATGTTCAGAAACTGAAACGCATCGGGGCACAAGCCCAGGAAGGAACGGAAGCTACGCGGAAACTCGTCATCATGGGCGCTCTCACGCTATATCTTGATTTCATCAACCTCTTCTTGTTCATGTTACGATTTATGGGAGGCAGGAAATAAAAAATGTTTGTCGTTCATCGTTTGTTGTTTGTTGTTGAAAAAAAATCCAATAAGTTAACGACAAACAAATAACAATTTTTTAACATCATTAACCTAACTGCTACCATGAAAGCTTATGTATTTCCCGGACAGGGCGCACAATTTGTTGGAATGGGAAAAGATTTATACGAAAAATCTACTCTTGCAAATGAATTATTTGAAAAAGCAAACGAAATATTAGGATTCCGCATCACCGACCTGATGTTTGACGGAACCGATGAAGACCTGCGTCAGACAAAAGTCACACAACCTGCTATTTTCCTGCATTCTGTTATATTAGCAAAAACTTTAGGTGATGATTTTAAACCTGATATGGTTGCCGGACACTCGCTGGGAGAATTCTCTGCACTGGTCGCCAATAAAGCATTATCATTTGAAGACGGACTTGTGCTTGTATCAAAACGCGCCATGGCCATGCAGAAAGCCTGCGAAGCAAATCCTTCCACTATGGCAGCCATTATCGGCATTGACGACAGCAAAGCAGAAGAAATATGCAGTTCAATAACTGGTGAAGTAGTGGTTCCTGCAAATTATAACAGTCCGGGGCAACTTGTAATTTCGGGATCAATAAAGGGAATTGAAATTGCCTGCGAGAAACTGAAAGCAGCAGGAGCAAAACGCGCCTTACCCTTAAAAGTGGGAGGAGCTTTTCATTCACCTTTAATGGAATCAGCAAGAATTGAGCTTTCCGAAGCAATCAATTCCACAAAATTTAATGAACCTGTTTGTCCTATATACCAAAATGTAAATGCCCAAAGAGTTACCAATCCGGATATTATTAAAGAAAATTTAATTTCACAATTAACATCCCCTGTTCGCTGGACTCAGATAATGCTAAACATGATAGCCGACGGAGCTACAACATTTATTGAAGTAGGACCCGGCACTGTATTACAGGGATTAGTAAAAAAAGTAAAACCCGATATTGAAGCAGTAAGTGCATAAAAAATTATGTTGTAAAAAAAGTAAAGGATGCGATAACATAAAAAGTAAGGGATGCGATTAATCGCATCCCTTACTTTTTAGATTTTTCTTTTACTAATTTGATTTTAGTAAATATTTATCAAATACGGCAAACGCGCCTGAACGCCTTCCATATTCTTCACGTCATTAACAAATTTATAGTATTCGTAAACATCGCCAAATTCCTTTTTCAGCAAAGCGGAATTATCAGACTCGCCTGAGAGTTCTTCAAGAATTTTTGTGAAAGGATCTTTTTGTTCCGGATAAGATACAATACGATAATTCTCAATCTTGGCGAGTTGAACGGCCGTTTCAATTGCTTTGGTCAGCCCGCCGAATTCATCAATAAGGCCGATTTCTTTAGCGTCGGCACCGCTCCAAACTCTTCCCTGTCCTATAGAATCAACCTGGTCGGTTGACATGTTACGTCCTTCGGCCACATGCGAGATGAACGTCTGGTAAACATTTTCAACATTGGCCTGGTAAATGCTGGTCTCCGATTCACTCAGCGGCCTGTTCAATGTTCCAAAATCAGAGTAATTATTGGTTTTCACATTATCGAAAGTGATGCCAAGCTGGTTGCTGAACATTTCTTTCAGATTGGGCACGAGCCCGAACACGCCAATAGAACCGGTAATTGTATTGGGGCTTGCAATAATTTTCGAAGCGGCGCATGCAATGTAGTATCCTCCCGATGCAGCCACATCGCCCATTGATGCCACTACAGGTTTTACTTTTTTAGTAAGCACTACTTCACGCCAGATCACATCCGAAGCAAGAGCACTGCCTCCCGGAGAATTTATTCGAAGCACGACAGCTTTAATTGTCGAATCAAGCCTTGCCTTACGTATGGCTGCAGAGATTGTTTCGGAGCCAATGGTTTCATCATCGCCTTTGCCGCTCTGTATCGGGCCAAGGGCATAGATCACAGCAATTTTATCTTTCCTGCCTGATTTGTCTTTTTTATTATTATCAGGAGCATCTACATATTTGTTAATTGACAACATGGATATATTATCATTTTCACCTATGCCCAGCTTGCTGCGCAGTTCGGCAAGAAACTCATCCTTATACATTAATTTATCCACCAGTTTATATGTAACAGCATCTTCGGCTGTCTGAATTTTTAAACTATCGGCAATCAGGTTCAGGTCATCTTTTGTAAGATTGCGCGATAAGGAAATTCCATCAAGCAGGTGATCCCATATCGATGAGATATATTTCAGGGTTTGTTCCTTGTTTGCATCGCTCATTTTATCGAGAATAAAAGGTTCAACGGCGCTCTTAAATTTTCCATGCCTGATCACCTGCACATCCACATCCAGTTTTTCAAGGAGCCCTTTGTAAAACATAATTTCTCCGTTCAGTCCTTTGAACACTACTGTACCTTCTGGATTCAGGTAAATTTCATCGGAAACCGAAGCAATGTAATATGCTTTCTGGGTATAATCTTCTCCATAACTGATTATAAATTTTTCTGATTTTTTAAAGTCGAGCAATGCGTTTCTTATTTCTTCAAGTGTTGCTATTCCTGAAGGCATATCGCCCAGATCGAGGTAAATTCCTTTTATGTTTTCATCGGTTTTCGCTTTTTCAATGCTTTCCAGAATTTCGTTCAGTCCGGGAGTATTGTTGCTGTTCATTGTAGCAAAGTTGAAATTCGATAAAGGATTGCTTGACGAACGATCGGAAATAATTTCATCAAGCTTCAGATGAAGAACTGTATTCTGGGACACAATCACCACATTCTTTTTTGAAAAAGTAGCAACGGATGCTATCACACCGATCATGATCAGGGAAAAAGTAAGCATTATCAATGCATATCCAGTCATGGATGCAAATACTATTTTTAAAAATTGTTTCATATTATTATTGTTTAAGGTTTAACTTTTGACAAAGCAATGTTAATAAAATTTCTCCAATACTTACATATATTTTCAACGAACAGGCATGTTTATTCAATAAAAAATGCGGGAGAGCCAATATTGCCGACTCCCGCATTCATAACACCCATCTGATTTTTTCCTAACATAAATCAATAGTGTGACGAATATATTCCATGAAAAGTTACACTTAAAAATAAATTTTCAACAAAAAGTTTTTCGTATTAAACTTATTGTAAATTTGAAGCCGATGTTTGTATTATGAGCAC
>JAZDMF010000298.1:0-6337 GCA_043801235.1 Bacteroidota bacterium
TCTTTTGCGGATAACAAAATAGTGTGCTGTAAAAATCAGAAATAAATTTTCGTTCCAAGTCCAAAAGTTGTAATATCCCATAAATTCAGATAGGAACTGTTGCCATGATCGAATTTGCTGACAAGATACACATCCCACCAACTTGCTTCAAGATAAATCCCAACACCGCTGAAATGTTTGCAATTCAATTTTGCATAAAGCTCCGCCTGATAAAGCAATCCCATTCTAAAGTGTATTTTTTTCCAGTAATAAACCCCAGGATAATTTTCAGTAGCCTGGCCTTCATTTAATTTATCCCTGAATGTATAGCTGAAAACAGCGCCAATTGCAAAAGGTTTAAAAGTAAACTTTTTGGTAATACTAATATTTAGTTTTGGTTCAAAGATGCTTTTTAAGGAAGCAATATATATATCCCTTCCGGTAATGAATGCAGGGGCATAGCCAAATGATGGCGTCAATTCAATTACATCCCTGACGAATATCCATGATGATCCTGCTGAGAACATTCCGATATTTCCTGCAAATTGTAATCTGATAAGCTGAGGGATATACCATTTATTTGTATCCGTTTTTGCTCCCTGCGCATATAAAGAAGATGCGAGGAAGATACAAAGAAGTGAAACAGGTATATTGAACCTTTTTTTCATCCGTATCATTCAATTGTTTCTATTGAAAAACCATGATACCATATTTTCAGCAGCGTAAATTTTTTATCCTCGGTACTCCATGAATTCAGATAAGAAATTCCGTCACCAAACGGTTCTGTAAAACTGAATTCATGAATATGACCATTGATTTCAAGGATAGTTTTTCCAAATTTGTTCAGAGTTGATACATAAGCATCTTTCAGTTCGCTGTTGAAATCGGCATCAATAGGCGGAACATGATTAACAATTACTGCCTGGTCATAATTTGCAGTATCTGAAAGCATATGGTCGAGCCAGGATATATCAGGCACATTGTCCGCATAAGCACAGGCGCTACCGTTCGTATTATGGTAAATGAATTTTGTACGGTTTATCGTGAAGCTGAAATTAAAATCGCCGTACATGGCTTTATATATTTCGGCGCCATTGGCAATCAGGTCATGGTTTCCGACAACAGCAACATATGGGTAGTTGAGTTCCGATAATAATTCGTGCATCCAGGTGTATTCCCTTTGTAGTCCTAAATCTACAAGGTCTCCCGTATGGATGACGAAACAGATGCCGGTGATACTGTTAATTTTATCGATTGTATTTTTCGTTGAATTGAGGCAACTTTGCGAATCACCTATCACTGCTATTTTGAGGGTGTCGGAACCTGTTTCAGAAATGTTGGAAATATTCGTCTGGTTGATATTGCAATATTTTTCTTCCGGTGTAACCTGGTTCGGACTGTATTCAAACTTGCCGCAGGAAAATAGCAGCAGCATGAAAAAAAAAATACAGAGATTTCTTGGTTTCATAAGCTAAGTAAATAAAATATCAAAGCGCCTTATAATCACTTGCAATAGGGAAAATGCTAATTTACAAATAATTTTTTAAATTTATTTTGTCAGATTAAATTTAATTAATATTTTTGCACTCCGAAATTTAAGGAGATTAACAAAATGAGAAAAGACATTCATCCGAAAGAATACAAATTCGTTGTTTTCAAAGATACATCGAATGGCTATTCGTTTATATGCCGTTCAACTGCTCAGAGCAAAGATACCGTTGTTTGGGAAGACGGAAAAGAATACCCTCTGGTAAAGCTTGAAATTTCTCATACATCGCATCCATTTTACACAGGTAAAATGAAACTTGTGGATACAGCCGGTCGCGTTGATAAGTTCAGAAGCCGTTATAAAAAACATCTCGAACAGAAAACTGAAGAGAATATCGAAGAAAAATCTGAAGCGAATACCGAAGAATAAAATATTCAATCCTCCGAAATTCCGGGGGATTTTTTTTATATATTCTGAACCGTGTTACTATTGTCATTGTTCACTAATCCATCCGAAGTACGAACGAATTCGAAACTACGAAATTCGTAAGTTCGTACATACTTCGTCTTTCGAAGAGTAAAAAACAAATTAAAAGCTTTCAAAGCATATTAAAATTAAACTTCGTAATTTCGCAGAAAATATTACATCATGAATTACATACTTTTCGACAATCCGAACCGCACCGATTTACTGCCTTTCACCTTTATCAGACCGGTAGCTGACATCCGCATCGGCATACTCACCATCCGCGAAAAATGGGAAAAATGGCTTGATATAAAAACATCCACTCTTACAGAAGAATATTTAAGCAAAAAATTCCCTTTGGTAAAAGGAAAACAAAACGTACTTATCAACGGTTCGGTTTGCCCCAATGAAAAACTTGTGGAGCAGGTGAAAAAGCTGAAACACAACCAGGCATTGGTTCACGACGATTACCTTATTGCCATTCACCTGAACGAAGAAGATATTGAAAATCTTGAAAGCAGTGAAAATATCCAGGATGTTGTTACCGATGTACCCCATATTAAAGTTGAGCATTTATGGGATATCTTCAGTAAAAACGGCGATGCCATTCTTGAAGATTTCGAATTGCTCACAAGAAATAAAGAATCTAATGCTGTCAGCAAAACCAACACGCTTATTTACCCTGAAAAGATTTTTATCGAACATGGCGTGGTGATGGAATGTGCAGTGCTGAATGCTGCAAACGGCCCTATCTATATAGGTCATGATGCTGAAATAATGGAAGGAGCAGTAATTCGCGGACCTTTTGCACTCGGCGCGCATTCCACCATTAAAATGTCAGCAAAGATATATGGGCCTACAACTGTTGGTCCGTATTCAAAAGTAGGTGGTGAAATAACCAATTCGGTAATTTTCGGATACACCAACAAAGCTCATGATGGATTTCTTGGACATTCGGTACTGGGTGAATGGTGCAACATTGGCGCTGACAGCAACAATTCCAACCTCAAGAATAATTATTCAGAAGTAAAACTCTGGAATTATCCGGAGAAAAAATTTATTAATACCGGTCTTATGTTTTGCGGCCTCATAATGGGCGATCACAGCAAATGCGGAATTAACACCATGTTTAATACTGGGACCGTGGTAGGCATCAATTCCAGCATTTTCGGGCATGGTTTCCAGCGGAATTTTATTCCTTCTTTTTCATGGGGAAACACTTCAACAGGGATGACAACATTCGAAATGGACAAAGCTTTAGAAATAGCGGAAAGGGTATACAATCGCAGGGGCAGGATCTTCAATGAAACCGAAAAGAATATTTTACGTACTATATACAATTTGACAAAGGAGTACCGTTACCTGTAATTGGCACAGGAATTGACTTAGGGGATTTCTCCTGATATTTACGTAGTATTCTGACAGTTTGACATGAAAGGAGTTTATTAATGAAGGAACATTCCATCTATTCCAGAAGTTTTAATTTACCGAATCTTATTGACGAAGATACTGAGTTTATCCCTTTGCTTTCGCCTGAAGACGAAGAGCAGATGAATGCCGAAGAATTGCCTGATATTCTGCCGGTTCTTCCGTTGCGCAATACAGTTCTTTTCCCGGGTATTGTAATTCCGATTACGGTCAGCCGCGACAAATCCATCAATCTTGTTAAAGAAGCTTACAAAGGGACCAAGGTGATAGGAGTGGTATCGCAGAAGGATGTTTCAGTTGAAGATCCCAAATTCTCAGACCTGAATATGATTGGCACCATTGCCCGTATTTTTAAGGTACTTCAAATGCCCGACGGAAGTTCTACTGTAATTCTCCAGGGTAAAAAATCTTTCATGCTGAAAGAATGCCTGCAATCAGAACCTTATTTCAAAGCCACAATTATTCCATATGAAAATGCAGTTATTCCCAAGATAGATAAAAGTTTTGAAGCCCTGATGTCTTCCATCCGCGACCTTGCAGTGCAGATAATCAAACTATCACCAAACATACCTTCCGAAGCATCATTTGCTATTAAAAATATTGAAAGTCCTACTTTTCTTTTGAATTTCATTTCATCAAATCTGAATATCGGAATAACAGAAAAGCAGAAATTGCTTGAAATTTCTAATTTTTCAGAACGCGCCAATCTTGTGCTTTCCTATCTTACCAAGGAAATTCAGATGCTTGAACTAAAAAACCAGATCCAGTCAAAAGTAAAGGTCGATCTTGATAAACAACAACGCGATTATTTACTGAACCAGCAGTTGAAAACCATTCAGGAAGAGCTTGGCGGCAATCCTAATGAACAGCAGATAAATTCACTGAAAGGAAAAGCCAAAATTAAAAAATGGAGAACGGAAGTAGCTGAGGTTTTTGAACGCGAAATAAACAAGCTGCAACGTATGAATCCTGCCGCTGCCGAGTATTCCGTTCAGATGAATTATATTGAAGTGATGGTGGAATTGCCCTGGGATGAAAAAACTCAGGATAACTTCGATTTAAACCGCGCTCAGGAAATACTGGATGAAGATCATTACGGACTTGAAAAAGTAAAAGAAAGAATTATCGAGCATCTTGCAGTTTTGAAATTAAAGGGTGATATGAAATCACCGATCCTTTGCCTTGTAGGACCTCCGGGAGTTGGAAAGACTTCTCTGGGAAAATCAATTGCACGTGCTCTGGGCAGGAATTATGTAAGAATGTCTCTCGGCGGCATGCGTGATGAAGCCGAAATACGTGGCCATCGTAAAACATATATCGGCGCAATGCCCGGTAGAATTATTCAAAATATCAAAAAGGCAAAATCATCGAATCCGGTCTTTGTTCTTGACGAAGTTGATAAAGTGGGTGGAAACAATGTGAGCGGCGATCCCTCAGCAGCACTACTTGAAGTACTCGATCCCGAACAGAATATTGCATTTTATGATAATTTCCTTGAAGTTGATTACGACCTTTCGAATGTAATGTTCATTGCTACGGCAAATACATTAAGTACTGTGCATCCGGCCCTGCGCGACAGGATGGAAGTGATCGACATCAGCGGATACATCATTGAAGAAAAAATGGAGATTGCGCGCAGGCATCTTATTCCCAAGCAACTGAGAGAACATGGTGTTTTGGAAAACCAGGTTGTTCTCAACAAAAAAATATTGGAAGGCATCATTGATAATTATACCCGTGAATCAGGTGTCCGCCTGCTTGAAAAAAATATTGCAAAGATCATCAGGAATAAAGCCAGGTTCATTGCCATGAACGAAAAATACGACAAGTGCATTTCGAAAGAAGATTTGTTGAAAATCCTTGGAATTCCAATTTATCTGAAAGATAAAACTCCGGCCGGAGATATTGCCGGAATAGCCACAGGCCTGGCATGGACATCGACAGGAGGAGAAGTAATTTTTGTGGAAGCAAGCATCAGCAGGGGCAAGGGGAACCTAACACTGACAGGTAATCTGGGCGATGTGATGAAAGAATCGGCAACGCTTGCTTTTGAATATCTGAAGTCGCATTCAAAAAGCCTGGCAATTAATGAAAGTGTTTTTGAAAAATGGAATCTTCACATTCATGTTCCCGAAGGCGCCACGCCTAAGGATGGCCCATCGGCCGGAATTACCATGTTCACGGCAATTGCTTCCGTATTCACCCAAAGAAAAATAAAAAGTGATGTTGCAATGACAGGCGAGATCACACTAAGAGGAAGAGTGCTTCCTGTGGGCGGCATTAAAGAAAAAATCCTAGCTGCAAAACGTTCTGGAATAAAGAACTTAATTCTTTCCAAAGAAAACCGCAAGGATATTAACGACATAAAAGCCGTTTATCTTGAAGGCCTGAACTTCACATATATCAAGGAAATGATAGAGGTGATAGATATTGCACTCTTCAAAAACAGGATAAAGAATGCAATAGTCTTTGATTAATATTGCAGCTTTGTTATCTTGTTTATTTGTCTTCTTCTTTTTCTGTCCGTTTTAAAATAAATTTTACTTTTGGTTAACAATTTTTCTTTTCCTGATGAAGAGAATCGAATCAATCTTTTATTTTTTCATAATTCTGATGCTTGCTTCATGTGGCGTGAATTCTGCAGATAATAAGAATAAAACTGTATTCCGATATAATGAATCTGTCGGAATTGTTTCGCTTGATCCTGCTTATGCCAAAGACCAGGCATGCATCTGGGCATGCAACCAGTTGTACAACGGACTTGTTCAGCTTGATGATAAGCTGGAAGTTCTTCCTTGCATAGCAAAATCATGGGAAATTTCCGGCAGCGGATTGCTGTATACTTTTCATTTGCGGAATAATGTTTTTTTTCACGATCATGAGTTGTTTAAAAATGGAAAAGGAAGACAGGTAACTGCTTCCGATTTTAAATACAGTTTCAGCAGAATTGTAGATCCCAAAATAGCTTCACCAGGG
>JAZDMF010000134.1:0-19329 GCA_043801235.1 Bacteroidota bacterium
AACAATGGCGTTTCACATGCAGCTGCGGAAAAGAGGGAAATATCTGGGATATCGGTGGCATCCGTTATAAAGCCGCAGGAAATCCCTGCATACGCATCAAATGCCCTTATTGTGACAAAGCACAAATGCTGAAAATTTCAAAGATCGAAACACATACCTGATGGATACAAGTATTTTTATAAAAATATAGTAAAAGAAATAATGCAAATTGTTTCCATAAAGATTTCAGGATAAAATATATTCATCTTTGCCTGAACATCACGGCAAACCGGCAGGTTTGGCGAAATCCGGATTTGTAAGAAATTCTGTATCGGTAAGGGTTAGTAAAAATGCTTTAAGGTCGGCCTTTTCGGAAGGCAGAAGCTGCACACCTCCATCATTTACTTTTTTCATAAACGGACTAACATAAGGCGACCATACCAAACCTTCGCTGTAAAAATTAATTACCTCATCAAGTGTTGCAAAACGCCCGTCGTGCATATAAGGACCGGTGACAGAAATGTTGCGCAATGTTGTTGCTTTGTATGCGCCAATATCAGCAGGATCTCCTGTAACATGAAATCTGTCTCGGGTATCTGCTGTGAATACCGAATCTTTTGCATTGTTGAAAAAACCGTTGGTGGTAAATAATATGGTTCCATGACAGTGAAAACAGTCCCCTTTTTCGGTATTGAAAATAACATATCCTTTAAACTCCTGCGCTGTGAGGTTTTCCTGCCCTTTCAGGTATCTGTCGAATTTGCTGTTGCCTGAAATTAAAGTACGGACAAACTGTGCAATGGCTTTTGAAATATTTTTAAATGTTACCGTTTCCGAACCAAAAGCCGCTTTAAACATGGGCGGATACATTTGAATACTTTGTATCATTTGCTTGCTCGCATTGGTATCACTATGGCATTCCCATGGTGCATATACAGCCATCCAGGCAACATCTTCAAGAATGCCCCCGTATGTTGTTGCTGTTGTATATGCCGGATTTCCATTATACAATTTTCCGTTCCATAAATATCCCGAACTGTTAAAAACAAGATTAATCATAGGAAGCATTACATGTGGTGTCTGAATTCCCGTAACTCCCTGCGCATAACCCAGTCCGTTTTCAAAACCGTACTGCTGCATATGGCAGGTGCCGCACGACATCAATGTGTCCTGTTTGCCGCATAATCTTCCATCATAAAATAAATACCTGCCAAGTTCAATGCCCTCAACAGTCATAGGATTATCAGCAGGAATATTCAGCATGGTGGGAAAATATTTCGGGATTGTGATGTTATACGGAGTTGGTCCGTTATTATCATCAGGAGTTGGAATGGGTTCATCCTTATGGCAGGCAATGACAAATATTATCAGAGATAGTACAATAAAAAAAAGTATGTATATTTTCGTTTTCACAAATAAATCAGTTAAAAAACTTCAACAAACATTATATTCTATTATACAAAGTTAACAAAGTTGAACGATATGTAAAAGAATTTTAACTTTGACATTAATTCCATAGCCCGAAATGCATCTATCAAAAAAAGAAAATATTCTTATTCTTATTTTAGGAATTATATTTCTTGTTCTATATGGCATTTGTTCCTATTTCAACCGCTTTGCAGTGGATGATTATTACCATATTCATGATGAATACGTTTTTGGAATATGGGGCGGAATGCTTGAGGGATATTATAACTGGGGCGGCAGATGGACATCCTATCTGTTGTGGGATTGCGTCTTTCATTTTCACAACAGCGGTTTCGTATTAATACTTTATACTTTCTCTATTATATTTTTTTTTATATTATCTGTTTTCCTGTTACTACGCAGAACTTTTGAGATATTTGAGATAAGTAATATGAAAAATCACATACCGGGTTATGCTGTATTATTTTCAGCTTTTACTTTTTTCTTTTCTTTCGGAAAGGGAGAAATCTGGTTCTGGGTGCAGTCAACTGCTATGTTTATTGTTAGCATTATTGCATTTCTGACCGGATTAAGTTTCACTTTAAGCAGAAGCAAAAACTTTCTGCGATTCTTTGTTATCATTATATGTTTTACCTATGCAGGTGGTGCGTCAGAAACGTATGCTGTATCTTATCTTTTATTTTTATTGCTGATCATTGCTTCTTTTTTTATTTTTCCGAAGTCAGAAATTATTGCAAAAATTAAGGGACGTTCGTTTTACAAAATAATAGCTTCTCTGATATTTTTAACTGTTGCATTCATTATTTCCATTTTAGCTCCCGGCAATGCCATCAGGGCATCCTGGCTTCCCGAACCCTCGTTTTTAAAAACCTTTTATATCACATTTAAAGAACTTGGCAAACTGGTTATTTTTAAATTCTCCATGCAATTGCCATGGGTGTTCTTATTCAGCATTCCTTTTATGTATATTGGTTTTATTCATGGAAAAACTGAAGAAAAAAAATCTATCAAAAAAATATTCAGACCTTTTCTGTTCTCGGCAATATTTCTCATAGTTCTTCTTTATATTTTGCTTTTCCCTTCATGTTATATTCTGTCTGAAGTAGGTCCTGACAGGTCATTGTCGCTAATAATTTTTCTGGTTGCCGTATTTATCTCATTCTGGTCTTATTATTTTGGAAATTATTGTCTGAAAAATTTATTCGTTATCAGGAGTGGGTTTTATATTTCAACTATTATAATAATTGTCCTGACCATTGCAATCAGTATCACACAATTCAATATCGTTTCAAAATATGCGACAGCACTTGATGAAAGAAGTACGCTTCTGAAAAATCTTCAGAAAAATAATAATAAAAAAACCATCATTGTCAGCAAACTTCCTCCCAGCGGATATCTATATTCTGCAGAGATTTCCTCCGATACAAATTACTTTGGAAACGAACATTACAGGCTTGGGTTGTTACTTGATTTCAAAGTAAAAATGGAAAAATAAGTTTATACTGAACGAAGTTGAATTTGTATAAAAACAGAACGAGTTAAATGTTAACCGTTAATGGTTAATCATAGAGTTAAAGGGCTTTTTCACCGATTAACGATGAACAATTAACCAATAACTTTTTCGCAAACCTGATTTCTTTCAGTATAAAATGATTAGCCCTATTAATTATCCATCTGAATAAAAACTTAAAAACTTGTTTATAAGTTTTTGACATACTACTAAAAAAAATAGCTGAATCGCTTGACATGTTGAAATGTATTCACTATTTTTACAAGTTAAAATTAACTTTAATTCACTCATAATAAATTGAACTTCAAAATATCATCCGATATGAGAAAAATATTATCAATTTCCGTATTATTACTCATCTCTACATATGTCTTTGGACAAAATGTAGGTGTAAGCCAGCTGAACATGACTCCAACATCTTTGTTTCATGTTCACAGTAATGCAACAGGTCAGTTGTTCCAGCTTTCCAATTCAAGTACAACAGGAGGTAATACCCCAACAGCAAACAGCGGTTTCAATATTGGCATTGATGCTTCTATGAATATAAGCCTCAATCAATTTGAAAATGCAAAGATGTCGCTTTACACAAATAATGTTGAAAGAATTACTGTGCTGGGAACAGGGGCTGTAGGTATTGGAACAAATAATCCTACAGCAAATTATTTAATGACCATACAAACCAATGCAACTTTTCCAAGCGGAATTTCTCTTCCCTTATCTGGTGCCGGCAGCACATCATATGGAATCAATATTTCAGCAAGTAACGCAAATTATCGCGGAATCTACGTTACAAATTCTTCCAATGCCGGAACAGCTTTTTATGGTATTAGCGCAAACATTAGTAGTGGCACTGCAACTACAGCCTATCTTGGATATCATAACTCAAGTCTCAAAAACTTTGGATTATACGTCACCGACGGAGACTGGGCGGGTTTTATTAAAGGAAAATTTATTATAGCAAACTTCGGGGTGAACTTCCCTGATGCCACAATTAATACCGGGGATTTTGAAATACAGAATCTCACCACAGGTGCAAATAACCCGGCGAATATTACTTTACGCCAATCCACTCAAACTACTACTTCAGGAAATTTGTTAGGCAATATTATTTTCAGCGATCAGTCGCAGGCAGCTGCCGAAGCTCAGATCCTGGCCTTACGTGATGCTGCATCTGGAGGAACTTCAGATTTACCCACTGCATTAACTTTCTCAACAACCCCCGATGGCTCGGCCTCAATTTCCGAACGGGTTCGAATTACTAATGCAGGATTTGTCGGCATCAATACAAACAATCCTTCTACTTTGCTTCATGTTGATGGAAGTACTGCTGTAACTACTCAAACTATTGCAACGATCTCAGGAAATTCCCTTACTACAGGAAAAGGTTTATCTGTTGTCTCGAGTTCGCTTACAACAGGTAATCTGCTGGATGTGCGCGTCAGCAATTCCGTTACGGGCGGAGATAGTTACAGTATTTATGCAGAAAATGCGAGCACTGGTGCAAATGCAAAAGCAATATGCGCAAAAGAACTATCCACTTCCGGAGTCACTTTTGGAATCGATGCTCAAAATGCAAGCAACGACGGATATGCAATGAGGGCATGGAACACGAGTACTACTAATCCGAGCGGAGCTAATTTCAGCGGTCGTGTTGCTGCATTGTTTGCCCAATCTGATGCTGAAAACACGATTGGTTTATTTGGTTATTCAAGTAGCAATACGGCAGTTCAAAGTGCAGGAATCTGGGGCATCACCAATGGAATAAATGGTTATGGAGTTGTTGGGATTGGAAGTAATATCGGCATGAGTTTTTCACAGATAACAGGTGGTATTGGCGGATATTTAATGGGTGCGCAATACGGCGCGTATTCCAAAGCATTAGGAACCGGAGCAACTGCTTACGGGCTTTATTCCACAGCTACCGGAGCCGCAACAACGAATTACGGAATTTATGGAACTGCTTCGGGTGCTGCAACAAATTATGCAAGCTACTTTGAAGGCGATGCCATCCGTATCCCGATAAAAGCAACCGCTGGAGATCCTACGGGAACATGGACTGCAGGTGCACTGTATTTTAATGACAATACAAATAAGTTACGCCTTTATTATGATGCAGCATGGAATGATATTGGCGGTGGAAGCGGTTGGCCATCTTGCGGTGTTGCAGGCTCTGTTCAATTTAGTGATGGAAGCAGTGGATTTAATTGTAATGCCACAAAATTCTTTTGGGATAATACAAATGAAAGATTGGGCATTGGCGTTGGCTCCCCAAGTTATTTTTTGGATGTTCAACCTGTAACCGGAGTTGCTAATCCAATAATTTTTGCTAAAAATGCAAATAGCAATACAGATGGCACTATGGGTATTCGTGGCGAAATCACAAATTACGGATATGGTGTTCTGGGTTATTATAATTCTACTATAGCATCCGGGGCAGGTGTATATGGTAATAGTGGAAATTCCGGTGCTTATGGAGTATTTGGGAGATATAGTGCTGCCAATTATGGATACCTTGGTGGTAATGGGTATGGTGTTTATGGTACGGGCAGTACATGGGCCGGATATTTTGCAAGCGCACCTATAGGTCTGTCAGCAAGCCAGTATATTAATTGGGGTGCTACTGCTGGTACAACAGGTTATGGCTTCCGTGATAATGCCGGAATAATGGAATATAAAAATTCCGCCGGGGCCTGGACAGCTTTCAACGGGCATCTCCAATTGCATACTATCACAAGTACTACCGACCATTCAGCAGGTAACTGGAAAGTGTTTTATTCTAATGGCTCAGGACAAGTCATTGAATTAGCATTACCTGTAGCTGGACAAGTGTTAACTTCTGCCGGAGCTGCTGCAGCTCCTGTTTGGGGTGCCGCAGGTGGCAGCGGAACAGTTACTAACATTGCTACTGGAACTGGTTTGACAGGTGGACCAATTACTACTACAGGAACTATCAGTCTTATTGTGCCTGTATCTATTGCCAATGGCGGAACAAATATCACAACCATCGGTGCAGCAGGTTCTGTGATATATTCTAACGCAACGCAACATGCTTCAACAGCCGTAGGTACTGCAGGGCAAATACTGATGTCCAATGGCGCTGGTGCTCCAACTTGGGTATCCTATGCAAGTATCACCGCAGCTCAAACTGTAGTTGTTCCTGCTTGTGGTGTAAACTGGACAGTTCCTGCCGGTGTAACTAGAATTACAGTAGAAGTTTGGGGTGGTGGTGGTGGTGGTGGCTCTACGGGTGTTAATGCTTCCGGTGGTGGCGGTGCTGGTGGATATGGGAAACAAACTTTTACTGTAGTGCCTGGATCAAATCATATGGTAACGTGTGGTGCTGGTGGTGCTGTCGGGGCTGCCGGAGGAGCAAGCAGTTTAGGTGCATTAATCAGTGCCACTGGAGGTGGGGGGTGTGCTGGTGGTGCTGGTGCTGTTGGTGGTGTTGGTGGAACAAGCGCTGGGACATTTAATATTCCAGGAGGGCAAGGTGCAGGAGGTAGTAATAATCCAACACGTGGAGGTGATGGTGGTAATCCGGGAGGCAATGGAGGCAGTGGTGGTGGTGGAGCTGGTTATGGCGCTGGTGTTCCAGCTGCTTGTGTCGGAACATCTCCAGGAGGCGGTGGTGGTGGTGGTACTGCTGGTGGTGCAGCAGCAGCAGGTGGTGCAGGCAAAGTGGTTATTTATTATTGAAATATAGTTTAATCATGAAAACGAATAAATACTTACTTCCCCTTATTATTATTTTGTTTTCAAATGCTCTTATTGCACAAACAGGATTCGTTAATAACGGTATGAAGATCAATATTTACTCGGGTGCATACATATACGTAGTTGATTTTGCTAACAACCAAACCGGAGGCATTGACGGAATTATTGATATTGATGGTAACCTAACAGTAAACGGTGACATGGCAAATAATTCGGACGGAAATATTTTTACAAATACTGAAGCTGTTCCCGATGGTAATATTATTCTTGGAGGCTCTGATCAGACAATATACGGAACAACACCTATATTTTTTGAAAACCTTCACATAATAAATGCCACAAAAACATTATCTATTAACAATTGCGAAGTAAAAGGAATTTTTGATGTTGATGGTGTGCTTGATCTGAACCAAAACAGGCTTATACTTGATAATGGAAATCCTGTAGCCATTAGTTACCATAGCGGATTTGTAAAAAGTGAGACAACACCACAGGATGGCCTGGGTGAAATTGAATGGAAGATAGGCTCAACAATCGGAACATATGCTGTTCCTTTTGGTTCAGGTGCCGGCGGAAACGACCTGAACCTTATTCTTGCTACCCAAACTTCAGCAAATCCAGTTACAGGTTCTGTTGTTTTTGCCACGTATCCGGCAGATATGAATAACCTGCCTTATCCTTCAGGAATATCTTCACTTGATACTTTAACAGAAGAAAATCTTGCTGACCGCTATTGGAAAATTGAACCATCATATACTACAAACCCTGATATAACGCTTAGTTTTAATTATACACATGATGATATTGATAATACAGACAATCCCCAGATGATCGAAGCTAATCTTGAAGCAATCCGTTTTAATGATGTGCAGAATACATGGCTTGATATGAATATGACTGGTACCTGTGATGTACAAAATAAAACTGTCAGCACTCAGGTTATTTCAGGAACGAATTTTTTTACCTGGTGGACATTATATGAATTTGAATTAAGAATATCTAATGCTTTTACTCCCAATGGTGACGGAGTAAATGATGTGTTTTTAAAAGGTTATGATGTTGAAATTATCAACAGGTGGGGCCAGCTTTTATACAAAGGCAAAGAAGGCTGGGATGGAGCATACAACGGAAAGCTTGTTAGTCCGGGTGCGTATTTTTATATTGCTACGATACCCGATTTTGATAATAAAACGAAAACAATTACAGGTTCAATAACATTTGTTTCAAAATAAGTCAAACTACTATATTTAATTTATTATGAGAACATTCAGAATAGCAGTATTTGCATGTGTATTAAACACAATTGCAATCATTAATGCTCAATCACAAAATCAGAATGTTTCGATAAACGACACAGGTAATCCTCCTGATAGTTCTGCCATTCTCGATATTTCTTCAACAACAAAAGGAATATTGATCCCGCGTGTTGCATTAGCTCAAACTACATCTCAAAGTCCTATCATCACTACCCCGGCAATAAGTTTGTTGGTTTATAATACATCTACAGTTAACGATGTAACTCCCGGATATTATTACTGGGATGGAAATAAATGGATAAAATTACTTGTTTTAGGAGGAGGCCCGGCAGGTCCCACAGGGCCGACTGGAGCAGCAGGTGTAAACGGTACAAACGGAGCAACAGGCCTGCAGGGTCCAACGGGTGCCAATGGAATTGCTGGAACTACCGGACCGACGGGTGCTAACGGAACTACTGGAGCTAATGGTGCAACAGGAGCTAACGGAACTGCCGGAACTACAGGAACCACAGGAGCTAATGGAACTACTGGAGCTAATGGTGCAACAGGAGCTAACGGAACTGCCGGAACCACAGGACCGACGGGTGCTAACGGAACTGCCGGAACTACAGGAACCACAGGAACTAATGGAACTACTGGAGCTAATGGTGCAACAGGAGCTAACGGAACTGCCGGAACTACTGGACCGACAGGAAGTAATGGAGCTGTAGGAGCCACTGGCTCGACAGGGGCCAATGGAACTGCGGGTGTTACTGGTCCTACAGGAAATAATGGTGCTGCAGGTGTTACTGGACCGACAGGTTCTAATGGTGCAGATGGTGCTACAGGAGCCAATGGAACTGCGGGTGTTACTGGCCTTACAGGAAATAATGGTACTGCAGGTGCTACTGGACCGACGGGTTCTAATGGTACAGATGGTGCTACAGGAGCCAATGGAACTGCAGGTGCTACTGGACCGACGGGTTCTAATGGTGCAGATGGTGTTACAGGAGCCAATGGAACTGCAGGAGCAACTGGTCCAACAGGAGCTAATGGAACTGCAGGTGCAACAGGTGCAAATGGCTCTTTTTCAACAGTAGTTGTTCCTCCGAGTGGTGCAAACTGGACAGTGCCTGCCGGAATAACACGAATTACAGTAGAGGTCTGGGGTGGTGGTGGTGGTGGTGGCTCCACAGCTGTTAATGCCTCCGGTGGCGGTGGTGCTGGTGGATACGGATGTCAGGTTTTTACTGTAGTACCCGGAACAAATTATTGGGTAACCTGCGGTGCAGCAGGAGCAGTCGGGGCTGCTGGTACTGCAAGCAGTTTAGGTGCATTAATTAGTGCTACTGGTGGTGGCGGTTGTCTTGGCGGGGCTGGTGCTGTTGGTGGTGTTGGCGGCACAAGTGTTGCGACATTCAATATAACAGGAGGACAAGGTGCGGGCGGTAGTAATAATCCTACCCGTGGCGGTGACGGTGGTAATCCTGGTGGTAATGGTGGAAGTGGCGGTGGTGGCGCTGGTTACGGTGCTGCTGTTCCTCCTGCTTGTGCCGGAACTACTCCGGGAGGTGGTGGTGGTGGTGGCACAGCCGGTGGTGCTGCTGCTGCAGGTGGCGCAGGCAGAGTAGTTATCTACTATTAAAAAATGCTTCGGACACTTCTGAAGAAACAGAGAGAGTAATCGTTTAATATAATGTATAACTAAAAGAAAATTAAATTTCAAAAATAATATGAAAATAAACAGGACAAAAAGATAATCTATTCTGTGATTTGAAAATAAATCTGTACATATTAATCATTTTCTTAATGATGTCCGCAATTTCAATTGGACAAGGACTCATCATCAATGGCGGTTTCGTCATAATGAAAGGCGGAGTATATGTTGTGGTTGATAAAAATGCAAATGATGGAATTACCCGTCCTGCTGCAAGCGGAGGCATTATCAACAAAGATGAAAACGAAAATAATTACGTAAGTTGGGTAATAAAAAATGGCGCAAGCAATGATTATATTGTTCCCTGGTTATCTTCCGGTTTAATTTATATTCCTTTCACGTACCAAGTTAATTCACCTGGTTCAAACGACGGAAGATTGGTTTTTTCGACATGGCAAACTCAATCGGATAATTCAACTGCTGTGGGTGGAGGTGTCAGCGGAAAACCAACAGGAGTAACAAATATGAATAATTCAAGCGGCTCAGATAATTCATTATCATGCGCTGACAGATTCTGGTGGACCAAATTTGTTAATTACACCACAAAACCAACAGCTGGCTTGACATTCGGGTATAATGACCCATCTGACATAACAGCACCAAACACATTCACTGAATCGGATCTGCAAGCCCAATACTGGACTTCTTCACAATGGATAAATCCTCCCGCCGGAGCTGACGCAGCCTTAGGTAATTATGTAAATGGTATAGCCGCCCAAGCTTTTGATGCACCATGGGTATTGGTTTCAAAGAATTCCCCCCTCCCCATTGAACTTTTATCATTCAGCGCAAAACTGCGCGATACTGTTGTTGATATTCTCTGGACAACAGTTTCTGAAATTAATTCCGATTTCTTCATCGTTGAACGTACGAACGATTTCATCAGTACTAGTGGGATTGCCATTGTGGATGCGGCAGGCATAAGCAATAGTGTTCTTGATTATTTTGCTACTGATGAAAATCCTCTTCAGGGAACAAACTATTACCGCTTGAAAGAAGTTGATTACGATGGTAGCATTACATACTCCGACTGGGTTCCAATTGAATACCACCCTTCAGAAAATTCATCTTCAACTATTAATCTTGTAAGTATTTATCCTAATCCTGCAAACGATCAGATCAATATAATTTTCAACACATCAGAAATAGGAAATACAAATATTTCTGTTTTCGATGTGCAGGGCAAATTGCTGAAGACCATCTCCCCTGCTGTTACTGATATTGGCAACACCATTGTCAAATTCGAAATTAATGACCTTCCACAGGGAATGTATATTATTCGCATTACCAACGGAAATACATTTTCTGCCGGTCGATTTGTAAAATCAGAATAACCCTTTCAACATTTTAAATTAATATTTCAAAAATTATCACGCTGATTTTTTATATTTGCGAATATAGTTGTGATTTTAATTTTGAAATATTTCCAACATCAATCATAATTCGTACTTCGTAAATCGTAAATAAAAAATGTCTTTTGTTGCATATAAATCATCTGCCGGATCGGGTAAAACATTTACGCTGGTTAAAGAGTACATAAAACTTTGCATCGTAAAACCTGAAAGCTTCAGGCATATTCTTGCCATCACCTTCACCAATAAGGCAGCTAATGAAATGAAGGAAAGGGTTATTTCCTATCTTACACAGCTTTTGTCTGTGCCCGCTGATACAGACTCCAAGGCATATAAGTATTTGCTTCCGGAACTCATAAAAGAAACCAACCTTACAGAAAAAGAAATCAGCCGGCGATCAAAATTAGTACTTGATTCTATCCTTCATAATTATTCTGATTTTGCCATTGGAACCATCGACAGTTTCGTTCACCGCATTATCAGAATTTTTGCTCACGATCTCAAAATACCTTTGAACTTCGAAGTGGAAATGGATGTGGATAAGCTGCTTTCCGAAGCCATCGACCTGATGATAAGCAAAGCAGGAACGGATGAACAACTCACCAAAATTTTGATTGAGTTTACTGAAAACAAAACCGATGAGGAAAAAAGCTGGAACATAGAAAACGACCTTACTAATTTTGCAAGGCAGTTTGTTCGCGATGACAGCGCTCTGCATATTGAGAACATCCGCAAGCTGAGCATAAAAGATTTTCTTGAAGTAAGAAAAAAACTCCTGGCACTTTCCGCAACATTTGAAAATTCCATAAGTAAAATAGCAGCGTATGCTTTAAAAATTATTCAGGATAATGACATTCCCCTTGATGCATTTTATCACAGCAACAACGGTATTGGAAAATATTTTGAAAAACTTTCCAAAGGAATAATCGATAAAGGAATGCCTGGTGTAAGGGTGCTTGAAACATTAAGCAAGGATTCATGGTGCTGCAGCAAATGCTCAACCGAAATAAAAGGAAGAATTGATTCCGTAAAGGAAACTCTTGCTGCGGAATGTAATAAAATCATTGTCCTTCTTGAAAAGAATTACAAGAATTATGTCTTGTACAATCTAATACTTGCGAACATATACCCTGTTGCTGTTCTAAGCGAAATTGAAAAAGTGATTGAAGAAATAAAAAAAGAAAACAACATCTTGCCCATTTCCGAATTCAACGAAAAAATTTCAAGGATTGTGGTCACACAGCCCGTACCCTTCATTTACGAACGCATCGGTGAAAAATTCCAAAATTATCTTATTGATGAATTCCAGGATACTTCGGCCTTGCAGTGGATCAACCTGCTTCCGCTGATTGAAAATTCATTAGGATATGATTATTTCAACCTGATTGTGGGCGATGGCAAACAGGCTATCTACCGCTGGCGCGGGGGCGATGTGGAACAATTCGCCATGCTTCCTGAAATCCCAAAGGCCATTTCTGATATTTTTTCACATGAAAGAGCTGCTGCCATCAAAAGAAATTATAATGAAAAATTTCTTTCCTCAAATTTCAGGTCCAAAGCTGAAATTGTTGATTTTAACAACAAATTTTTTAAGCACATAAACGACATAAGTCCTCAGTTCATTCAAACCATTTATGCTCATTGCGAACAGAAGTTCGATAAAAAAAATACGGGCGGTTATGTACAAATTGATTTTACTGATATTGCGGCTATTTCCGAAGATCAGGACTATGCTGCAATAACAAACAAAAAAATTCATGAAACCATTCATCAGGTTCATGCATCCGGATACAACCATTCCGACATAGCTATACTTTGCCGCCGAAAAAAGGAAGCTTCCGGTATTGCCCGCTTTCTTATCTCGCAGAATATTTCGGTTATCTCTGACGAATCATTATTACTGAACAGTTCCCTTGATGTAAACTTCCTTCTGGCATTTGCTTATCATTCCGTTAACAGGTATGATACCATTGCAAAATACCGGATTCTGCATTACCTGATGAGCCATGGAATGCTAAATGACAACAAACTTTTCTCCATTACCTGCAATCTCCACAGCGAACATGAAAGAATTTCAAATGCTAAATTTCACGATTACCTGAAGGCAAATCATTTCACTTACAATTTTAACGATCTGGTATCCATGCCTGTTTTTGAATTTTTCAAAGAACTCACCCTGGTATTCGGATTGAGCCTGATCAACAACCCACATCTTCAGTTCTTCCTCGATGCTATTCTTGATTTCAGCAGCAAAGGAAAAAATTCAGTCTCCTCATTTCTTGAATGGTGGGATGATGAACAGGAAAACCGTTCCGTAATCATTCCCGAAGGCACTGATGCCGTAAGGATAATGACCATTCACAAATCGAAAGGTCTGGAATTTCCTGTTGTAATATATCCTTTTGCCTTTGTTTCAAAAAAACCACAAAATGATTTTTTGTGGATACAACCAGAAATAAAAAATATTCCCGAACTGAAATCTTCCCTCGTCAGAAAAAGTAAAAAGCTGGAAGAAACGAATCATGCCGATGTTTATCAGACAGAAGTTTCAAAAACACTTCTTGATACGATGAACATTATGTATGTTGTGCTTACCAGAGCATCAGAACGTTTATACATTTTTACACAAAACCCCTCGGAGAAATTTTCCGATCCCAAAAATATTCCCGGTTATTTTGCTTCTTTCCTTGATCATTCCGGTATGTGGAAAAATGATGAATCAGTATATTCATTCGGTACACCTGAAAAAAAAGACCATTCAAAAAAAGAGAAAAACAAATTACTTTCCGTCGCACTGAATGATTATAAAAGAAAAGAACGAAAGCAAACCATTCATCTTAAAAAGAAATCATCTGAAATATGGGATGCTGAAAATCCTGAAAGAAACATTGAATGGGGGAATACTGTACATTACGTTCTTTCAAAAATTGCCGGCACAGAGGATGTTGACAGGGTTTTAACCGAAATAAAAGAAAACGGATTCGTATCAGATGATAAAATTGATGAACTCAAATCAAAAGTTCAGGCTATCATTGCCCATCCCCTGCTTTCGGAATTTTTCAAACCTAGCCTACAGGTGCTGAATGAATCTGAAATCATTTGCTACGATGGAACTATACTGCGTCCTGACCGCATTATTCTTGAAAATAAAAAAGCTACAGTGATTGATTATAAAACCGGCCGTCTAAAAGAAGAACATATTGGACAGATCAATGAATACGCCACAGCACTACAGTTTTTAGGATATAATGATATCCGGAAAATCCTTGTATACGTCAGCAATAATCAGGTTGAAGAAATTTCATGAAACGGAATTTCCTTTTTTGTTATTCTTAATTATCGCTACTTATCAAAAAAAAAATTATTTTTGTAATACAAACATTTAAAATCAAAGACTATGTCAACTACATTAATCATTATTTTATGCATTGCGGGATTCATCCTGCTGCTCATGTTAATTTCATACAATAATTTGATTGGCCGGAAGAACAAGGTAGAGTATGCTTTCAGTTCAACCGATGCCATGCTTAAGAAAAGGCGCGACCTTATCCCCAACCTTGTGGAAAGTGTAAAACAATATATGAATTTCGAGAAAAACCTTCTGACGGATGTCACCAAACTTCGTGCTGCGGTT
This sequence comes from Bacteroidota bacterium, assembly GCA_043801235.1. GTDB lineage: Bacteria > Bacteroidota > Bacteroidia > Bacteroidales > CG2-30-32-10 > DAOQAK01. Next base: position 14,570 of record JAZDMF010000134.1, read on the forward strand.
ATGGATGAAAAAATTTCTGATCAGCAGCGTTTCGCCCTTGAAAATCAAATTACAAGTGCTTTAGGCAAGCTTAAAATCGCTGTTGAAAATTATCCCGAACTTAAAGCCAATACGAATTTCCTTCAGCTTCAGGCTTCGCTGAACGAAATAGAAGAACAGATTTCTGCTGCACGCCGTGCATTTAACGCCACCGTTATGGATTACAATAACTCCGTTGAAAAATTTCCTTCGAACATTTTTGCAGGCATGTTCGGGTTCCGCCGCAAAACTTCCTTTGAAATTCCACAGGAAGAAAGAGAAAATGTTAATGTAAAAAACCTGTTCAATTCATAATTTCTGAATCATGCAAACATTTCAACAGGCTTTTGCCCAGATACAGCCGCAACTGCAATCGCTTGAAGCTGTAAGAAAAAAACAGCGGTCGACTTCAATGATATTAACTTTTTCGTGGCTGGGTCTGGTTATTTTTGGTATATTTCTTATGGCGCTTACAGAAAGTCCTGAAGTTATCATTACTCTTGTAATACTAATAATTGCGTATGGAATTATCGCACTTATTTTCGGTCAGAAAGCTATAAGAAAATACAAAAGGATTTTCAAGGATGTTGTTATCGGCCCTCTTATCAAAGCTATTGATCCCGGACTGCAATACGCCAAGGAATCATTCGTATCGAGAGCAAAATACGATGAAAGTAAAATTTTTCTTACAGGAGTCGATCGGTATTCCGGAGAAGATTATGTATGGGGCATGGTTGATAAAACCGCAATGGAATTTTCCGAACTTCACACCCAGTATGTTACCCGCGACAGCAAAGGAAGAACTCAATACCATACTATTTTCAAAGGCTTGTTCATGATAGCTGATTTTCATAAGGAATTCAAATGCCGCGTTGTGGTAATGCCCGATTTCAGCGAAAAACTTTTCGGCGGCCTTGCAAAATTTTTCCAGAAAATGAACCTGATGCGCGATCAGCTGATTTATATGGAAGACCCAGTGTTTGAAAAAATGTTTAAAGTTTACAGCAATGACCAGGTGGAAGCACGCTACATTTTATCTGTCAATATGCTGAAGCGTATCGTTGAACTGAAAACCAGGCTGAATAAGAACATTTCCATATCATTTATCAACTCAAAAATGTTCCTTGCAATTTCACAGACAAAAAACTTGTTTGACCCGAGTATGGGGAAAAGCGTTCTGAACCCTGAAATGATTCAGGAATTTTACAACCAGGTTCTGGGATGTGTGCAGATTGTGGATGACATGAACCTGAATACAAGAATCTGGAGCAAAACATAATTATACTCTAAATGGTCATTAATTGTCATTAAGTCATTATGTCATTTATTGTTCATGAGTTAAATGACTATGAATGACAAATAATGACTGTTTTATGCAGCAAACCTGTCTGCCGACAGGCAGGTAAGCTCAAATTATTGCAGTTTGCAGTATAACAGAATGTTCCTTCATCCTGGGATTATTTATCAAATACAACAAAATACAGGGAAAATCCCGGCTTTTTTCACCAAGCAGAATTTATGAAAACTCCCGATGAAATAATAGCAATTGTCGCTCCCGAAATTGCCGCTCTTGAAAATCAGAAAAAAGAAGATTTAAAAAAAATCAAAACATATTTTTTTGTCCTCATTTCCGCACTTTTTGTTTCATTTATTGCAATGAGTTTTTTAAATATTCCGGATTATTTTCAGTTTTTCAGATTCCTCATTTTCGGATTAATAATTTACGGATTCTATAAAATCTACAAACTCTTTTCATTTTTAAAAGAAAGCTACAAAAGCGATTTTAAGGATATTGTGATGCCCGTTATTTTTGAAGCACTCGACCTTACTATCGAATACAGGAAGAATTATTTTATTCCCCAGGGAGAATTCATCAAGAGTGAAATATTCCCATTAACGCCTTCCTATTATTTTGGCGAAGATTATATCAAAGGAAAAATTGATAAAACCACTTTTGAGCTTTCCGATCATACCGTCAAAAGAAAAGTGTCCAATGACAAAACTGAACTGGTCTTTAAGGGATGGTTCATCATTGCTGACTTCAATAAAAATTTCAAAGGAAAAACTTTTCTTGTTCCGGAAGTACAAGGCATGCAATCAGGATTCCTTGCAAAAACAATCATGAAATTCAATCCCGCAAATTATGAATTGGCAAAACTTGAAGACCCTGAATTTGAAAAAAGATTTGCAGTTTATACTACAGACCAGATCGAAGCGAGGTATATTCTTTCGCCCGGACTGATGAAGGAAATAACAGAACTATCATCAACATACAGCAGGGACATAAGAATTTCCTTTATTGAGTCAAAAATATTTATCGGAGTTACAACCTATGAGAATTTATTTAATCCGCCTTTTTTCAATTCAACGTCACTTGACAGCACTGTAAAAACATTTGTATTGCAACTGATGAATTGCATCAATTTAATTGATGTACTGAACCTGAACACCAGGATCTGGACAAAAGAATAAATTCTTAGCAAAAAATTTATTGCATATAGATTATACTGTCTTTTTTTCGAAATAGCTGCAATAATCAATGTTGTACAGTTAAAATATTTCACAAAGAATATGATGATGATATAACAGGGAAACTGGTCATTTTGTACCTTATGAATTTTATTGGTGATACCAGGTATTTCATTATTTTTGTTCAGAAATAATATCAGAACCTTGGCAAAATCTACCGAAAACGAAATCATCAGGCTTTTTGAAAGCTGGTCAGGAACAAAAGCTGACAGCTTCACAGAACTTCCTTCTTCGGGTTCATACCGGCAGTATTACCGGATTAGAGACGCTGATAAAAGTGTTCTTGTCGCTTATAATCCAGACGAAAAAGAAAACAGGGCATTCATTTCATTCAGCCGGCAATTCTTTAAACAGGGACTTCCTGTTCCTGAAATATTTGCTATAGATGAAGAAAAGAAAATTTATTTGCAGGAAGACCTTGGCGACATAACCTTATTTTCATGGCTTACTGAAATCCGCGCCGAAGAAGGATTTACTGATAAAATTATCAACACTTATAAAAAAGTCATTACGCAGCTTCCCCGCTTCCAAATCGCAGCTTCTAAAGGACTTGATTACTCTGTTTGCTATCCACGATCCATGTTCGATAAGCAGTCGATGTTGTGGGACCTTAGCTATTTCAAATATTATTTTCTGAAACTTTCCCAAATAAATTTTGACGAGCAGAAGCTGGAAGACGATTTCCAGACACTTACCGATTACCTGCTGGAGGCAGATTGCAATTATTTTCTTTACCGCGATTTCCAGTCGCGTAATATAATGTTGTTTAACAACGAACCTTATTTTATAGATTACCAGGGCGGAAGAAAAGGTGCTTTGCAATACGATATCGCTTCGTTGCTCTATGATGCAAAAGCCGATATACCGCAGGAAACAAGAAATACGCTTCTTGATTTTTACATGAATTCTGTTTCTGAATACATTAAAATCGACAGAAATAAATTCAAAGAATTCTATTATGGCTATGTGCTTATCCGCATTATGCAGGCATTGGGAGCATACGGTTTCCGTGGTTTCTATGAAAAAAAGGAACATTTTCTGCAAAGCATCCCCTATGCGCTCGACAACCTGAAATGGCTGCTTGAAAACACTTCAATTCCTGTAAAAATTCCGACACTGATAAAACTTCTTTCTGATCTTACACATTCTGAAAAGCTATACAGTCTTGGCAAACAGGAAAAAGAACTGACTGTCACTATCAACAGTTTTTCATATAAAATTGGAATTCCTTCAGATTCTTCGGGTAACGGCGGCGGTTTTGTTTTCGATTGCAGGGCATTGCACAACCCAGGCAGATACGAAGAATTCGAACAGCTTACAGGGAAAGATAAAGATGTGATTGACTTCCTGAAAAAAGAACCTGAAATTTATGAATTCATGAATCATGTGTACGGACTTGTTGACAAAACCATTGAAAATTATCTGCTAAGAAAATTCTCACATCTTATGGTGAGCTTTGGATGCACAGGCGGACAACACCGTTCCGTGTTCTGCGCAAATATACTTTCCGAACATCTGAAAAAGAAATTCAATATTGGTATTGCTCTTCATCACACAATGATTGAAAAGTAAAATGCCTTTTCTGCATATTCTTTCTTTATAATAAAAAAAATAAAGGCAATTGAATTTATTCCTTTCTGTAAAGGTTTCAATTATTTTTTTCATTTTGTTGTTCATTCGCTTTTTATTGAATATTTTTGTTATAAAATCATATATTATGAAAACATTACTACGCTTCAAATTAGTACTTCTTATTATTTCCAGTTCCTTATATTCATATGCCCAGTATACACATTCATACACCCTGAACGGGACAAATATCATGGCATTTAACGGAATACCATTGCTTTTGGGATGGGGAAATGATCTGGAATATATTGTTACATCATCCACTGCGGATGAACGCACTATCGGTCCTTTAGGGGGCATTCCTTTTGTTGATATCTGGAATAGCAGCGGCGGGGTAGCCATTGCCGATACTTCGGGTTTCCAGGAACCGTTCACAGTAAAACTTTTTTATTATGCTGACAGTGTTGTAATAAAGGCATACTCGGCAGACCCAACCAATATTGTTATTATAACACATACCGGTGATTATTACGATGGCTTAAGGATTTACGCCCAGATGATGCAGTCACACGGTACATCAGCACAACCGGCTCCCGAATGGGCTTATGACCCCTGCTGGGAAACATACGGCTTTGAAGAGAACT
>JAZDMF010000136.1:0-11259 GCA_043801235.1 Bacteroidota bacterium
CCGAACATATCGACAACCGTGTATTCCTGAAGTACATTGGAAGTGATATCAACCGTATCGATAAATTCATCCATGATGTGGAGCCCGATCAGCATCTGCCTGTACTGTTAAAGAAATATATCAAGCAGAATGCGAAAATTCTCGGTGCCAATGTCGATCCGAAATTTAATTTTTGCGTGGATGTGCTTATGCTTCTTGATTTGAAAGATGTACCTCCGGAAGTGATCGAAACGCTTTCGAAGGAAACAGATGAAGTATAGACGATCCGGGTATTTTGGAATTTACATGCCTATTTTATTATTCACAATCTCAATAATTGTTTTCTCTTCTTCATCAGTTTTATCAGCTATTTCCTGTGCTTTCGAAATGATGTCTTTTGCATAGGTTTTATCTTCCAGTCCTGCTGCATTAATTTTCACATTCAGGAAAGCGCCCATCACAGCAGAACGTGCGCAGAGTGCACCCACACCAGCATCGGATACCGAATTAGGATTTCCCGTTTCAGCCATGGCTTGGATGATCTTAAGTGATTCAAAAGATTTCTGCATGGTGCGGAAAGGTATTTCTGTAGCATATTTCGTTGCATTCTGAATGGCTTCGGTGCGTTTCTTTTTTTCTTCATCCGAATTCTTGGGAAGTCCGAATGAGTCCATTATAAGGTTGAATGCGCGGGTGTCTTCATCAACAAGGTAAAGCAGTTCATCTTTTATTGCCTGTCCTTTTTCAGCCCATATCGAAAATTCTTCCCAGCGTTCATCCCAACCTGCTTTATGCGATGAAAGATTTGCCACCATGGTTCCCAGTGAAACGCCCAATGCACCAATATATGCGGAAACAGATCCGCCTCCCGGCGCTGGCGATTCAGAAGCGGTTTCATTTGCAAACCCAAGGCATGTCAGGTTCACAAGCTTTTCTTCAGATGTGTTTTCAAGCAGGTATTCAATAATTTTTTCTTTGGGATTGAAAGGTTTCAGATCATCGAGGCCAAGCGATTTTACAGCAATTTTAATAATCTCTTCTTCCGAAACACCCACAGAACGCTGTTGCTTCAAAAGAAAATATTTTCCTGCATCGATCATTGCTTTTTTAGGAATTAACCCTACAAGTTCAGAGCCAGTGACACGTAATCCGCGCTCCTGAGCTTTTTCACATGTTTCTTCAAAAGCAATATGAACAGGAGTGATGCTGATATTGGTAAGGTTTATCGATATCTGGGCAATGCCGTATTCCTTGATGAACCAGCCGATAGCCTTGCATGCTTTCAAGGAACCGGGAATTATTACCTGGTTGCCTTTTTCATCCTTCACAATTTTTCCTGTTACAGGATTTCCTTCGCGCTTCGGACGGCCTTTTTCACGTATGTCAAAAGCTACAGCGTTTGCACGACGCACGGAAGTCGTATTTAAATTTACATTATATGCAACCAGAAAATCGCGGGCACCTACAGCTGTTGCACCTGCATTGGCATTGAACTGGGCAGGACCAAAGTCGGGTTTCCATTTTGGGTCGGATAATTTTTTCTGTAAGCCTTCATATTCTCCGGAACGGCAATTAGCAAGGTTCCTTCTTTCCGGTGTGAAAGCAGCATTTTCATAACAGTAAACTGGTATTTTCAATTCTTTTCCAACGCGTTCTGCAAGCTCGCGTGCATAGATAACCACTTCGTCCATTGTGATATTTGCTACAGGAACAAACGGGCAAACATCAGTAGCGCCAAAGCGCGGATGCTCGCCTTTATGCTTTCTCATGTCAATGATTTCTGAAGCTTTTTTAATAGCCCTGAAAGCTGCTTCTATCACAGGTTCCGGCTCGCCGACAAAAGTAACAACCGTTCTGTTGGTAGCTTTTCCGGGATCAACATCAAGAAGTTTCGCTCCTTCAACCGTTTCAATCTGGTCAGTGATCTGCTTTATAATGCCCATATCATTTCCTTCGCTGAAATTGGGAACGCATTCAATGATTTTTTTCATATTCTAACGTAGTGTTAAATGTTCAAAGTTCAAGGCCTGCCTGACGGCAGTCAGATTCAAAGTTTTGTTGCTGGTTACCGGTTGCCGGTTGCCGGCTTCGCTCTCGTTCAGCGAGCAGGTAGCTTGTTACCTGGAAGCGAAATTATTAAAAAAAATATCTTTAATTGAAATAATTGTCGTTCATCTGTTAATTTTATTTAGAAAATCATTAGTTTTGAAGTTTGTTATTAATCATTTTATGAAAATGAGAAAAAATATTATTCTGTTAGTCATTATTATTTTTTTTTCCTCATGCGGCAGTTTCCGCCTCTTTCCCATCAAAGTTAAGCCTTCTTCAGAGGTGAGTTCTGATAAAGTACCAATACATATCACTGACGCATTTCAAAGCAAATATCCAGGAGTTACTCCCGAAAAATGGTTTTTGGTGCATAACGATAAATATGTTGCACGCTTTACTGCGAATGGTTCAACAACGTATGCTGTTTATAACAGCAGCGGTATGATTGGTGAAGAACAGATCGACGATCCGTACTACGATGAATTGTATGATGAAAGCGATGATGTATATGACTGGGACTGGGGAGAGATGTATTATTGAAAAATGTATTCAGAAAATTGATACAGTGATACAATGCCATATTTATGACAATATCTTTCAAATGTTAATAAAGCAATATGAAAACTTTTTTAGTATGTATCTTATTAGTTGCAGCAATTACTTCACATGCTCAAAAAAATGATGAAAAACTCTATACCAAAAACCTTATGCAGGACAGCTGCACATTTGCCACTTCTGGCAGTAATACCTATTTTATTCTGCAACCCGGATTTCAGCTGGTGTTACAGGGTATTGACGAAAAGGATACTGTTATATTGAAGATCACCGTTCTGAACGAAACAAAAATTGTCGACAGTGTTGAAACAAGAATTGTGGAAGAGTATGAAGCAGTAAACGGCATTCCCATTGAAATTTCAAGGAATTATTATGCTTTCTGCAAAGAGACCGGAAGCATATTTTACTTCGGTGAAGATGTTGATATGTATAAAAACGGCGTTGTATCAGGTCATGAAACCGCATGGCTTGCAGGTGGACAAAATAAAGCAGGAGTACAAATGCCCGGAATATTTATGTTAGGTTCAAGATACTATCAGGAAATAGCACCGGGTGTTGCAATGGACAGGGCTGAAATTCTGAGTATTTCCGACAGCCTGAAAACTCCCTGCGGTACATTCTACAATTGCTTAAAAACAGAGGAAGGTACAGCTCTCAACCCGAAAGAGAAAGAATATAAAATTTATGCACCAGGCGTTGGTTTGCTGAAAGATGAAGAACTGTTGCTTGTGAAATACGGGTATATAAAATATTAAATTACTGCACAACCCCATTTAATATCACCGTCTCCACTTTATTGCTTCCGTAAGCATACGGCATGAATTCGTATGAAGGGATTTGTTTTGTAATAAAAACATTCGCTTTTTTCCCAATGGCAATGCTTCCTAATTCTTCCTGAACGCCCATGGCATATGCAGAGTTAAGTGTAACTGCATTGATGGCTTCTTCAGGCAGCATGCGGTATCTGATGCATGCAAGCGATAAAATGAACTGCATATTTCCGGAAGGGGAGGAGCCGGGATTGAAATCGCTGGCCATAGCAATAGGCAATCCTGCATTTATCATATCACGCACTGGCGATAAAGGCATCCCAAGAAAGAAAGCTGCTCCCGGCAATATAGTAGGCATTGTTTCGGTACCGAGCAGCGCTTTTATTTCTTTTTTGCCAACATATTCCAGATGATCCACAGAAAGTGCATTATATTTTACACCCACCTGGATGCCGCCGGAATAATCCAGCTCGTTCGCGTGAATTTTCGGACGCAATCCGTATTTCATGCCTGCCATAAGTATGCGTTCAGTATCCTCAACTGTAAAAAATCCTTTGTCGCAGAATACATCAATATAATCAGCCAGCTCTTCATAGGCTATAGCAGGTATCATTTCGTTAATTACAAGATCAACATATTCTTTTTGTTTTCCTTTAAATTCGTCAGGAACGGCATGTGCGCCAAGAAATGTTGCTTTAATGGTAAGCGGAGAAAGCTTTTTGAGTTTCTGTATCACCCTGAGCATTTTCATCTCGTCTTCAACTGTAAGTCCGTAACCGCTTTTTATTTCCACTGCACCTGTCCCGAAGTTTTTAATTTCCCCGAGTCTTTGTAATGCCAGTTGTATAAGTTCTTCTTCGGATGATTTGTGCAGACGATTAGCAGAATTAAGAATACCGCCACCACGCCTGGCTATTTCCTCATAGGAAAGGCCTTTGATTTTATCAATATATTCAATCTCGCGGCTGCCGGCATAAACAAGGTGAGTATGCGGATCGCAGAAACATGGGAAAACCATTTTCCCTGCGGCATCAATTTCCCTTACCGTCAGCCTTCCCAGTTTTTCTATTTCGCTCATCGAACCAAAATCCTCAATTTTGCCACCTTGTATCAGCAGAAAGGCATCTTTCAGGGTATTTAACGAAGCCATTTTCTTGCCGCATACCTTGTGATGCCCATTGTTACTAATGATTTCAACCTGTATGAGTTCTTTGATATTTCTTATCAGAATATTCATAATGCATAATTTAATGCCACGAAGTTATTAAAACTTTGTTTTTCTAATTATTCTTAATAAATTTGCCTAGTACAAATCTAAATTAATTCATATGAAACGCACAATCTCTACACTTATCATTATTACTTTTTTTGCATTCACTTTCAATATTTCTTTTGCAGGAAATGTTGAGATAAAAACGGCTAAAAATGTTGCATTGAATGCATACAAGGAAAATTATTCCAACCTGTATGGCAAAGATGCAGGAAATATTTTTATTACGGAAGAATTTACTTTGTCTGAAAATTCTCAGAATATTTATTACATTTTTAATTTCAACTGCGGTGGTTTTGTTATAGTTTCAGCAGATGACATTAACTTTCCTGTTCTTGGTTATTCGTTCGAAAGCATATACAGTACTGAAAACCAGCCTGAGCAATTTAAATACTGGATGGATATTTACAAACAGCAGATTGTAAACAATACGTCCATGAAATTAACAGCTACCCCTGAGATTGAACAGGTATGGAACCGCTTTAAGGTGAATCCTGAAAATTTTATTTCTGTAAAAGGAACAAAAAATGTAACGCCATTACTTACATCAACATGGGATCAGGGATGTTGTTATAATGCTCTTTGCCCTGAAGATGCCGATGCCACATCTTCATGCGGGCGGTGTTATGTAGGTTGTGTTGCAACTGCCATGGCCCAGGTTATGTATTATTATCGTTATCCCGAACAGGGACAGGGTTCACGCAGTATTTCATCTAACTATGGTACATTATCTGCTAATTTCGGCGCTACTACATATGAATGGAATGCTATGACCGATGCATGCAGCAGTGTGAATACCGCTATTGCTACGCTTTCTTATCATTGCGGGATAGCAGTTAATATGAATTACGGTGTTGATGGTTCCGGTTCCTATACCGGCAACTGGGTATATTCATTACCACTATACTTTAAATATTCAAGCAGTATTGATGAAGTTTTAAAAAGTTCGTATTCCACTTCCGCATGGGAGACAATGATACAAACAGAAATTAATGCTAATAGGCCTGTTGTTTACTCTGGAAATCCTGGTACTGGTCAACCAGGTCATGCATGGAATTGTGATGGGTACCAGGGCACGGATTATTTCCATATGAATTGGGGATGGAGCGGATATTACAACGGGTATTTTTATCTTACAGCATTAAACCCCGGTGGAGATGATCTTTCTTCCAACCAGAAAATGCTTATTAATATATATCCGGCTACTGGCTATCCTTCATATTGCTCATCAAATACAGATACTCTCACTGCTGCGGTAGGAACTCTTACTGATGGCAGCGGCCCTTCCGATTATCAGGATAATGCTGATTGTTCATGGCTGATCTCACCCTCAACACCCGCATCACCTGTTGCTAATATTCACCTTGCATTTGAAGCACTGAGCACTGATACTTCCAACGATGTTGTTACAATATATGACGGTTCAACAACCTCAGATCCGGTTCTGGGGACATATTCAGGATCATCAATACCTGCAGAGATAGCTTCAACAAGTCCAGAGGTGCTTGTAAGATTCACAACCAATGGAAGTATAACGGATGCGGGCTGGATGATAAACTATTATTCTTCATATCCTGTTTATTGTTCCGGGTCTGTTACTCTTACTGATCCCAGCGGCAGTTTTGATGACGGCAGCGGTGTATATAACTATAACAACAATTCAAATTGCAAATGGGATATTATTCCCCCTGGTGCAGGATCAGTAACACTGCATTTCAACAGTTTCAACCTTGAACCCGATAACGATAAAGTTCGTATATTTGATCTTGCTAATTCTACACTTCTGGCAAATTATTCGGGTACTTCCATACCGCCTGATGTTACTTCGCCCAGCGGACAGATGAAAGTAATATTCCTGTCAAGCTCATCGGTGACCGGTGAAGGGTTTTCTGCCACTTATTCTTCATCGCCTGTAGGAATTGAGGTGTACGGCACACTGAAAGATCTGAATATTTATCCGAATCCCGCTAATGACATGCTTCATATTTCGTTCGGAATTACTGATGATGATAATGCATCTGTTCAATTGATCGACCTGAAAGGTCAGATGGTATTTAACGAAAGTATTCAGAGCGTTACCGTTTTCAATAAAAATGTCGGTATCACCACTTTTGCCAAAGGCGTTTATAACCTCAGGATAATAACATCAGGGGAAACGGTTAATAAAAAAGTTGTGATTCAATAAAAATAACAAAACATTGAGTCCACTCTAAAAAGTATTTTATTTGAAAATCAGCTTTGCCCGCGCCCTAAAGGGATGCTGATTTTTAGCGACTTTCCTTTAGGGATTAAGGGCAAAAAGTCGCTGAAAAAAGAAATTAGGGCTTTTTAGAGTGGACTCAACATTGTTGATAAAAGAGGCATGCAAAACTGTATGCCTCTTTTTTTTGTTCTATCCTGCTCATCGAATCAAAATCCTCAATTTTGTCACCTTGTATAAGTAGAAAAGCATCTTTAAGTGTATTTAAGATGGCCATTTTTTTGCCGCATACCTTGTGATGCCCATTGTTACTAATGATTTCAACCTGTATGAGTTCTTTGATATTTCTTATCAGAATATTCATAATGCATAATTTAATGCCACGAAGTTATAAAAACTTTGTTTTTCTAATTATTCTTAATAAATTTGCTATGTACAAATCTAAATTATTCTATATGAAACACAAACACTTTATCCTCATCTGCATTTTTCTTCCGGCATTCATTTTTAATATTTCTTTCGCAGGAAATATTGAAATAAAGGCAGCTAAAAATGTTGCACTGAATGCATACAAGGAGAATTATGCAACTATATTCAGCAAAGATGCGGGGAGCATTTTTATTTCTGAAGAATTTACTGTTTCAGAAAATTCACAGGCGATCTATTATGTTTTCAATATGAGCAACAAAGGATTTATTATTGTTGCCGCTGATGACATCGTACATCCTGTACTGGGCTATTCCTTTGAAAGTTTTTACACTATGGAAAACCAGTCGCCGGAATTTAAATACTGGATGAACATTTATGAAAGGCAGATTACAAATGCTGTTTCCCTTAAATTGTCGGCAACTCCTGAAATTGAGCAGGAATGGAACAGGTACAATGTAAAACCTGAAAACTTTGCACCGGTAAAAGGAACAAAAGATGTTACACCATTACTCACATCAACATGGGACCAGGGATGTTGCTACAATGCATTATGCCCTGTTGATGCCGCAGCCACAAATTCATGCGGACGATGTTATGTTGGCTGTGTTGCAACCGCAATGGCACAAGTGATGTACTATTACCGTTATCCTGCACAGGGACAAAGTTCACACAGTTATTATGCATTTGGCTATGGTACGTTATCAGCTAACTTCGGTGCCACCACCTATGACTGGAATGCGATGACCGATGCATGTATAGGTACGAACGCAGCCATTGCCACGCTTTCTTACCATTGCGGAGTGGCAGTCGATATGGGTTATGGTCCGGATGGTTCGGGTGCGAATACGAGTGATTGGGTTTATTCCCTTCCTGCGTATTTCAAATATTCAAGCAGCATAGATTATGCTCAGAAAGATTTTTATTCAAGTACAACCTGGGAAAATATGCTTAAGACTGAACTGGATGCCAAAAGACCTGTTGTGTATACGGGTTGGGATACAGATGGAGGCCATGCCTGGAATTGTGATGGTTACCAGGGAACATATTTCCATATGAATTGGGGATGGGGCGGTAATTCTAATGGTAATTTTTTGCTTAGTGCATTGACTGCCGGGGGATATGATTTTACTAGTGGGCAATCAATGGTGTATAATATTTATCCCGGAACAGGTTATCCTTCCTATTGCACGGGAACAGGTACACTAACCGCAATAAACGGCACATTTACTGATGGCAGCGGTACTTCCGATTATCAGGATAATGCCGATTGCAGCTGGCTTATTTCTCCGTCGGATGTTATTGACCACCTGAAAATAAATTTTAATTATCTAAGTACCGAAACAACAAACGATGTTGTTACTATTTACGACGGGCCCAATACCTCTTCGCCTGTACTTGGAACATATTCAGGATCGACTGTACCTGCACAAATAACTTCAACAAGCCCTGAGGTGCTCGTACGTTTCACTGCCAACGGAAGTACAACGGATGCCGGATGGATGATATTCTATAATTCTGTGTACCCTGTATATTGCACCGGAACTGTTACGCTTACTGATGCGGGCGGCAGTTTTGATGACGGCAGCGGTGTGAATAACTATAACAATAATTCAAATTGCAAATGGGATATTATTCCCCCGGGTGCAGAAACCGTAACACTGCATTTCAACAGTTTCAGCCTGGAATCCGATAACGATAAAGTTCGTATATTTGATCTTGCTACTTCCACACTTCTGGCAAATTATTCGGGTTCTTCCATCCCTGCTGATGTTACTTCGCCCAGCGGACAGATGAAAGTAATATTCTTATCAAACTCATCGGTAACCGATGATGGCTTTTCTGCAAGCTATACTTCAACACCGGTAGGAGTTGAAGAGTACGGTACTCTTAAAGATCTGAATATTTATCCGAACCCGGCAAATAACATGCTTCATATTTCATTCGGTATTACTGATGGTAATAATGCATCAGTTCAATTGTTCGACCTGAAAGGTCAGCTGGTATTTAATGAAAGTATTCAGAGCGGTACCCTTTTCAATAAAAATGTTGATATCACCACTTTTGCAAAAGGAGTTTATAACCTCAGGATAATAACATCAGGAGAAACTGTGAATAAGAAAGTGGTGATTCAATAAATATAACATTATGTTGTTAATAAAAGAGGCATGCAATACTGTGTGCCTCTTTTTCATTTAATAAATTATAATTTGAATTATCTTTGCACTTATGTCAGGAAACACATTTGGAAATATATTCAGGTTAACAACTTTTGGCGAATCGCATGGCCTTGCGGTTGGCGGGGTTATTGACGGCTGTCCTGCCGGACTCCGGCTCGATATGAAATATATCATTAAAGAAATGCAGCGGCGAAGGTCAGGATTTGTTAATGCTGCATCATCGCGAAAAGAAGAAGATAAAGTTGAATTTCTTTCAGGACTGATGGATGGTGTTACAACGGGTACTCCTCTTGCTTTTATCATAACCAATAACGATTTCCACAGTTCGGATTATAACGGATTAAAAAACATTTTCAGGCCATCGCATGCCGATTATACCTATTTTATGAAATATAGAACCTGGGATCACAGGGGAGGAGGAAGAGCATCGGCGCGCGAAACAGTTGTCCGTGTTGCCGCAGGAACAATCGCAAAAATATTTTTACGGAAAAAAAATATTTCAGTTCAAGCATTTACTTCTCAAATCGGAAATATTGCTGTTGAAAAAGATTTTCACCGGATAAATTTTCAGAAAGCTGAAAATGATATTCTGTTTTGCCCTGATCCTAAAGCATCAAAAAAAATGCTCGCATTGCTTGAAGCATTGAAAAGGAAGGGTGATACTACCGGGGGAATCGTAAGTTGCATAGTGGAAGGTTGTCCTGCTGGGCTTGGCGAACCGGTTTTTGATAAGCTTCAGGCCGACCTGTCCAAAGCCATGATGAGTATCCCTGCTGCCAAAGGCTTTGAATACGGCGAAGGATTTGCTGCAGCAGCAATGACAGGCGCAATACATAATGATTCTTTTGCTTTGAAGAATAAAAAAATAACCATTGAATCGAATCATGCCGGCGGAATACTCGGGGGCATAAGCAGCGGCGAAAATATTTTTTTCAGGGTGGCATTCAAACCCATATCATCCGTCCGAATAAAACAAACAACAGTCGATGCTGAAGGAAACATGAAAGAAATAAAAATAAAGGGAAGGCATGATGTATGTGTTATCCCCCGTGCTGTTCCTGTTGTTGAAGCCATGGCTGCCATCACAATAGCCGACCATTTGTTGCGTTATTATGCATATATGAAGTAGTGATGTCAAATGTAAATTCATTGTTTATTGAAAGAATAATTCAGAAAGAGAAATGAGAATTAAGACACTCAACGCATTATTAATTACTCTGATTTGCCTGCTTTTTCCTGCAACGACAGTTTTTTCACAGGATGATGAAACGGATAGCGATGGGTGCAATGTGAAAAATAAAAAAGCTGAAAAACTATATAAGAAAGGCTCTGCCGAGTTCAAAGCGCATAAGCTGACATCCGCTGTGAAATATTTTAAAGATGCAGTTGACATTGAAGCGGAATATGTTGATGCGTTGTACGGGCTGGCAAAAGTTTTTACATTCCAGGAAAAATATTCCACTGCAAAAAAATATTATCTGAAGGTTGCTGAACTTTGTCCTTCCTATGATATTTACGTATTTTATTATCTCGGGCAAATTTATCTCGGTGCTGATAATTACGATTCGTCATATTATTATATGAATGAATTTGCAAAAGGTGTGGAAGGCCTTACTCCCGAAAAACAAAAACTTTACAAAAACCTTGATGACGACTACAATCATGCCGACAGCGTAAAGTACTATGCAAAAAATATGAGCATCATCAAATCAAAAAAGGTTCCTTTCAACCCGGCCTTTGTGAATAATGTGAGCAGCGAGCGCGATGAGTATCTTCCTATTATTACAACCGATAACGAACTTTGCCTTTTTACAAGAAAATCAATAGCAT
>JAZDMF010000150.1:0-10046 GCA_043801235.1 Bacteroidota bacterium
TTTTGTGTTTCAATAAATAAAAACATTTTCCTGGTTTTGCTGTTAATTAAATTTTTATTATTTTTTTTAGGGTATTGGTGGGGGCAATGTGCCTACAACGTGGGCATTTGGCCCCCACCTTTCCTCCCCCCAGAAAAAAGAATGAAATTGTCATTCCGAATGCAGCGAAGCGGAATGAGGAATCTCCAATTAGCACATCAAAATAATATTTACCCCGCATTATAAACATTTACAGGGTTGAATAAAATTTTAATTATTTTTGCTTTAAATTGCAATAGAGCAATATTTTTCCCTGCAAATTAATAATATTAAAAAGTTGAAACATGAAAGTATTAATCACAGGATCAAAAGGAGTAGTCGGACAGAAACTGGTTAAAGTTTTAGAATCAAGAGGGCATGATGTTTTTGGCATTGACCTGCAGCATTTCCCGGGTGAAACAGGTTTTGTTCAGAAAATGAGCCATGAAAAATGGGTGTATTCCCGTTGCGATATAGGCGAATACAGACAGGTGGAAAGAATTTTCAACGAGGCCGGCCCGTTTGACCTTGTCTATAACTGTGCTGCCGAATTTGGCAGGTGGAATGGCGAAGATTACTACGAACAGGTATGGAAAACAAATGTAATCGGGTTAAAACATATACTGCGTTTGCAGGAAAAACATCATTTCAAACTTATTCATTTTTCAAGTTCCGAAGTTTACGGCGATTATGAAGACATCATGTATGAATACGTAATGGATAAGTTTGAAATTAAACAAATGAACGACTATGCATTGTCGAAATGGACAAATGAAGTTCAGATAAGAAATTCAGCAGAACTTTATAAAACCGAAACCGTGGTGGTTCGTTTGTTCAACACATACGGCCCCGGAGAATTCTATCACCCCTACCGTTCCGTGAACTGTAAATTCTGCTACCATGCACTGATGGAGCTACCCGTGGAAGTTTTCAAGGGGCATTACCGGTCGAGCACATATATTGATGACTGTGTTGAAACACTGGCAAATATTTCAGATAATTTCATACCCGGAAATGTTTACAATATTGGCAGCGACCAGTTTCACGACATTGAAACCCTTGCTGAACTTATCTGGGATTATTCCGGTGCTTCAAAGAAACTGATTGTCTACAAAGAATCGGAAATGCTTACAACAAAATACAAGAAGGTCGACATTTCCAATTCTCTTCGCGACCTTAAACACCGCAGTACAGTTGAACTAAAGGACGGCGTAAAAATGACCATCGACTGGATGAAGGATTATTATAAACTATAGATATTTTAAATCTAAAATAGAGTGAGAATATAAATGATATAGCAAAGAGCAAATAGAAAATATTAAATAGAAAAAATAATTGACCAATAGTAAAAATAGCTTTACCGAAATAATGCCTGAACGGCTTTTAGAGTTTACTGCACATAATTAATATATTTCACTTTAATCAGGATAAATTGTCACATTCTTTATATAAGCCCCAAGTCCAAAGTCTCAAATTTCAAGATCCAAGACTTCACGCAATTAACCCTTTTGGAATTTGGGGCTTGGAATTTTGGATTTGGAATTTCGAATTTCTCATACTTAATATTGAATGAAGAAACTTGCATTAGTCATAGGCACACGACCCAATTTTGTCAAGGCAGCGCCTTTTCTTATCGAAGCCCGTAAGCATCCTGAGTACGACATTACTATCATTCATACAGGGCAGCATTTCGACGATGAAATGTCGAAAATTTTCCTTGACGAACTGGATATACGGAAACCACACATCCTGCTTGACATTAAAGGAAATTTCCATACCGAGAAGATCGGTAAGATGTTCAATGCACTGAATATCGAAATAGCAAAAAATAATTTTTCTGCTGTTATTGTTTTCGGTGATGTGAATTCCACACTGGCCGGAGCGCTTGCTGCGGCAAAAAATAACTGCTGCCTGATACATGTGGAAGCAGGTTTACGAAGCCATGACCGCCGTATGCCTGAAGAAATAAACCGTGTTATTGTCGATCATTTGTCGGATCTGTTATTTACAACAGAACCATCAGCCAATGAAAACCTTTCTATAGAAGGCATCAGCAGCGACAAAATAAAATATGTTGGTAATATCATGATCGAGTGCCTTGAGTATTTCTGGAATAAAATTTCAGAAAATAACATACACGAAAAACTGAACATAGGCACTGAACCCTATTATGTTGCTACTATCCACAGGCAGGAAAACACCGACGACCCAAAAATCCTTCATGAGATATTATTAATTTTAACTGGCGTTGCCGCAGAACACAAGGTAATTTTTCCATTGCATCCGGGAACATTAAAGAAAATACAGGAAAACAATTTCCATGATTTGCTTTCAAACCTTGATGTTATTAATCCTTTGGGGTATTTTGAATTCATAAAACTTATCTCAGAAAGTAAGGGGGTTATCACTGACTCAGGCGGAATACAGGAGGAAACCAGTTATCTGGGAGTGCCTTGTGCCACTTTAAGAGATAATACCGAAAGGCCTGTCACTCTTACTTTGGGTTCAAATAAATTATTCGGCATTGAGAAAAATAATATTCATAATATTCTGGAGCACTTGGACCGTACTGATTTTCCGGTGAAAAATATTCCATTATGGGATAAAAATGTAAGTAAACGTATTTTTACGGAATTGAAAACATTCCTTTAGCGAACGATAATGATTTCTGTTAATTTTTTCTTATGCCTTGTTCTAACTGCGATCATTTATTGGATAATTCCAAACCAAAAATGGCGAAATATATTTTTAAGTCTATCCAGTTTATGCTTCATCTCCACGCTTGATTTTTCTGCTGGAATAATTGTTGCCAGCCTTTCTGTTTACACATATTTTTTTGCCTACCTTATTACAATAAAAAAAAAGAAAAGCTTTTTTCAGATTACAGGCATTATCGGTTTATTGACGGTTCTAATAATCTTTAAATACCTTGGATTGCTTACAAATACATGGAACAGTTTGGCCGAATTCACAAATGCATTGCCTGTTTTTTATTTCGAAAAAATACTGCTGCCCCTGGGATTATCATATATTACTTTCAAGTATATCAGCTATCTTACCGATGTGGCCTGGGGAATAATTAAGAAAGGCTGTTTCTTCGATTTTTTATGTTATGGCTCTTTATTTACTATTTATGTTGCCGGCCCTATTGAACGTTTTGAGAATTTAAAACCACAGTTCGAAGAAAAACAGAAATTCTTATCATCATACATTGAAGAAGCAATAGAACGCATAGCTATCGGTATATTTAAGAAAGCAGTATTTGCTAATTGGATAGGATATCTTATTAACCCTGTATTGCTGAATTATTCTGAAAACGATTTGCTTCTTAGGATCATAGCTTTGGTGGGATTTTCATTACAGATATATCTTGATTTTTCAGGATATAGTGACATTGCGATCGGCTCATCCAGACTGTTCGGGTTTAAAATCATGGAAAATTTTAACTGGCCATACCTGCAGCCCAACATTGCTCAGTTCTGGCGATGCTGGCATATTTCTCTTTCGCAATGGATACGTGATTACCTTTTTTTCCCTTTAAGCAGAGTATTAAGTTTTAAAATATGGAACATGGTTGTTGTTCCTGTAATTGCAATGGGTTTATGCGGACTGTGGCATGGTGCCTCCTGGAATTTTCTACTATGGGGTATGATTCACGGTGCTGCCATTTCCATATTCACTTTCTGGAATGCAATAAAAAGGAAGAACAAAAGAATTGACCGTTTTGCATCCAATAAATTTTTCAATATCATCTGCATTATATTTACATTTATTTTTGTAACTGTCGCCTGGAGCTTTTTCCGATGAAAAAAATGTTAATCATAACAATATCCTTTGTTCTGGCGCTTGTTTCAACCGAGATAATCCTCCGTTTCATTATTAAATACCCTACTCTGGGTGTCGAGAAAAAAGTTAAAGGATTAACAGATTATATCTACAAACCATACTCTCAATACTGGGATGTGGAAAGCGGCAATCACCTGTATCGCAGAAATAACATTGGTGTTCAGGGCACCGATATCAGCCTGAATAATAAAAATATTTATGTTTTGGGAACCTCTTATGTTGAAGCCAGGCAGATTCCCCCCGATAAAATTGCGACAAGTGTTTTTCAAAATAAATTGCAGGACTCGCTTACTAATTTCCAGGTGATAAATCTTGGCGGTAGTGGGCAGGATGCTTACGACGCATATTTCAGAATCACATATTACGAAAAACTCTATTCGCCCGATTACGTGATACTTTTGCTTGACGGTTTATATACTAATTATTTTAAAAGGCATAAGCATCCTCTTGACTTCAGACCTGAGCCTGGGTTTGGTGACGAAGTTGGCAGTTTGACTTCAAGAGCATTAATTTTTCTGAGAAACAATTCCGTTCTCATCAACCTTATCGCCCGTTCTCTGAAGAAATCAGCCGATATCGACATTGTGGAAGAGGAAACAAATCAAAATTCAATAGTACAGGTTGACAATAAAATTCCTGAAGAACTTTTACAATGTATAGGTGAATATCATTTAAAATATAAAAATAAGTTTATATGTTTGTCAATCATAGATAATGACACTGTCAACCTATCATTAGAATCTTATTGTAATGGCAAGAATATTTTCTTTGAGTACAACAATGAAATTAATATTAAATGCAATAAATATAATGGAAAAGGGCATCTTACTGCTGAAGGAAACAAATTATTAGGAGATTTTATTTATGAATCGTTTATTAAGTTTTATAAAAAATAATGATCTGCGTTTTTTTATTAAGTATTATCTGATTTTTCTGATGATATTCTTTGCAGTTGCATCCCTTGCGTTAAACCTGATTATTACCAAGGAAAGTAACCCTTTTTTTTACGCCAATTTTTAATGGTTGAAAACATTATCATAGTATGTTCAGGTAAGTTGTTCGACGGCAATAGCGCCGGCGCTGCAAGGGTAATGAACTTTTCCAAAGCATTTGCATCAAAAGGAAAGAAAGTTTACATAAGTTCTCTTTCCCTGAAAAAGATATCGGTGAAAAATGTTTCCACAATTGCTGAAAATATTTATAAAGTTAATGATGCGGCTGTTTACAAAAATATTTTGCACAAGTTGATTTTCCGCAATAACTATTTTTCATCGTTTATTTATTTGCGCAGGATTGCAAAATTTGCACGGAAACTCAATGGCGAATCCTGTTTCCTGCTTTACCCTTCAGTTGACCAAACTATGGAGCCCATGTGCATTTTTGTTCTTAAACGGCAATTCGGCTTCAGAATTTATTGTGAAATTAATGAACTTAGAAAAACAAATGTTGCCAGGAAAAGCTCTGCTAAAAATAAAATCCACGGAATCTTTGCAAAACTTCATGCTGCAATAAAATATAAGTTATACCGGCATAATGAGAAACTCTCAAAACATTTTGATGGTCTGCTTATTATCAGCACGAACCTTGAAGAATATTACAAAAAATTCAATTCAAATTATATCCGTATCCCTATTCTCACTGATGTAAAATTAAATACATCTCCTCAGAAAAAAAGCCTGCAACCCGGTGATATCTTTACCATCGGATTTACCGGATTCATTGATATCACTAAGGAAGGATTTGATATTTTTTACAATGCCCTTGGTAAATTTAAAAAAGAATTTAACAAATTTGAACTTCACCTTTACGGGCATTATATAAAAAATGAATCCGGAAGGTTGAAAAGAATTGCATTGGAAAACAATATTGAAAAGAATATTATATATCACGGACACGTAAAACAGACCGAAATTTTTGAATGCACTAAAAAACACCATCTATTAATTCTGCCCAGGGGAGAAAATCCACAGACGAAATACGGGTTCTCCACTAAGCTGGCAGAATATATGATATCAGGCACTCCTGTTCTTGTAACCAATATTAGTGATAACGGATTATTCATAAAAGACGGTGAGAATGGCTTTATAATTGAAAAGGCTGACGCAACATTGTTTTACAAAAAACTGCTTTATATAATAAAAAATTATAACCAATTTGGTGAAACCATACCTGTTAACGCATTCAGGACAGCCCGGCAGCATTTCGATTTTTCAAACTATGCTGACGCAATGGTTCAACTGATTGAAAACAGGAAATGATTTTATTATACTTTGATAGGATTAAACCTGGCATCCGTCAGACAAGTTAGTATAAATGGGTATAGGGTAAAAAGTATAAAAGGTATATGGTATAAGGAAATACAATGCAACCTATACCTTTTACCCTATACTTTTTTTGTACTCATAAAATGTATAAATTTATCCCGTTTTTAGAATAATATCAAAAATGAAACCACTAAAATGAAATTTTTCAAAATATTCAGGAAACTTAAGCAACTATGGGACATGGGATATGTAAGGATGAAATATAACAGTCTTACCATTGCCGAATATTACCGGAAAAAAGGAGCAAAAGTAGGAAAAGACTGCTGGCTCACAATGGGCAGCCTTCCCTCAGAACCCTATCTTCTTAAAATCGGCAACCATGTGGGCGTGGCTACCGGCGTAAAGTTCATTACTCACAGTCTTGGCTGGAATTACCGCGATCGCATACCCGATCTTCAGATCTTCGGTAAGATTGAAATCGGCGATAATTGTAATATAGGCGTAAATGCCACCATACTTCCCAATGTAACCATCGGGGAAAACTGCATTATTGCCGCAGGTTCAGTGGTCACTAAAAGCATTCCGCCAAATTCTATAGTTGGAGGTGTTCCAGGTAAAGTAATTGGCAATACAGAAGATTATTTTGAAGAAGCAAAAAAAATATGGAAACAGCAAAAGCCTGAAGGATACTGCAGGGAGCTTGAGGAAGGGAAATTATACCCTCCCGGGGTTTTTACAGCATTAAGAGCAAAACCGCATTACCGAAAAATGCTGCAGGGACATCTCGAAAAACTTTTCTGGGGTGAAAATAAATAACTGATTTGATTTTTTTTAAATCAAATATAACAATAAATTTTTCCGGTCAGGCTGAGCCGATTCTCCTGAAACAACAGTTGAAGGTGAAGCGTGCCTGCCTCGCCGGCAGGCAGGTCGAAGTCGACCGGATTGTCACTCTTCCCTGCCCACTCTGCATTCAGGCGGGGACACGTTCAGCCAAAAAAGCAGAACGGCTCTGAGTGACAATAATAAATAAAAAATAAATTATGCTTAATATCTGTTATTTAAATGAAAAAACAATTTAAAACAGGCGATAAGGTTTCGGTTTCAAAAGCTTTTAGCAAGGAAGAAGTTCTTGCCTATTTAAAAATTTCAACCGACACCAACCCTATTCATTACGATGAAGAATTTGCAAGCAGCACAACCTTCAAAAAATGCATTGTACCCGGAATGCTTGTCAGTAGCTTGTTTGGTGGCATGCTGGGATCTGAACTTCCCGGGAACGGAACGATACTTCTTTCGCAATCATCGGATTTCAGAAAACCTGTGTTTGTTGGCGAAGAAGTTACTGCAGAAATTGAGATCATAAAAATAAGGGAAGACAAACCTATCATTACCTTCAAAACCATTTGTAAAAAAAATAATGATGATATCGCCATTGACGGCGAGGCTGTAGTGAAATTTGAATCCTATATTAGTGTTACACAAAAAAACAGAGTATAAGCCCCAAGTCCAAAATTCCAAGCCACAAATACCAAGGGAAGCGCTTGGAATTTGGAATTTGCGAGAAGCAAAGGGTTCTATAAAAAACCTGATGTTCGAACAAAAATTGGCATATCACTGAAAGAAATGCGTGAGTCATACTATTTCCTGCAAATATGTGACCGACTGAAACTTGGAGATATTGAAAAAAATAATTATTTGGTAAATGAATCATCCGAACTAAAACGTATACTAGCTTCCATTTTGAATAAACTTTTGATTCTCTTTTTCTTTTTTTGTAGCTTTGGGCTTGGGATTTGGGGCTTTGGGCTTTTTTCTCACAATATTTTATTTGAGTAAGTTGAGTTATTAATTAATTTTTCCCTGACTAAACGGACAATAATGCCTGCTTCTTCCATAGTAATATTTACAAACACGCTTCTTGACGGGGGTGCGGAAAAGCAGGCCGTGCTGCTTGCCAAAGCGCTCCATCCAAATCATAACATCATTCTTATTGTTTTTTATGGTGAGAAATGCCAAAATAAACTTCTTGAAATTATAAGGAAAGAGAATATTCATTGTATCCGCCTCTCGGGAAATAAATTCACAAAAGCATTTAAGCTCTACAGTATATTCAGGAAACATAGGATACTCATTACATTTTCATATCTTGCCACAACAAATTTTTATTCTTCCATAATCGGAAAAATTACCGGGGTAAGATTTCGTCTCGGGGGTTTAAGAAGTTCCGGTATTAAAGGGAAAAAGTTAAAAGTACAGCGTTTTTTACACAACCGGTTTCTTACGGCATCCATATCTAACAGCCACTCCGGAAAGAAGGCAATGATAAACGCAGGGTTCAAACCGGAAAAAATATTTGTCATACCCAATTGCATTGAACTGGATGACGGAAACAAAAGAACCAGGATTGTGAAGGATGATCCGTCAGAAATAAAAATTCTTTCCGTAGCAAGATTCGTTGCCCCCAAGGATTATGATACTGCTCTATATGCCCTGAGAATCCTGCTTGATAAAACTACAGGCAACATACATGTGAAATACGTAATAGTCGGATATGGCGAATTGGAGCAGGTAATACGGTCGAAAATAAATGAACTTTCATTGAACGGTCATACTGAAATCATTTTGAATCCACCGGATATCAGGCCATATTATCTTGCTTCGGATATTTATCTGTCCACCTCATTATTCGAAGGCCTGTCAAACTCTATAATGGAAGCCATGAGTTACAGCCTGCCGGTAGTTGCAACAGATGTAGGCGACAACTCATATCTTGTGAAAGATGGCATCAGCGGATTTTTATGCCCTGTGAGATCTCCGGAAAGAATTGCTGAAAAGGTACTGATCCTGATTAAGGATTGTAATAAGAGAAAATTATTCGGTGAAGAAAGTTATGCCAATCTCATCAACAATTATTCATTCCAAACATTTCAGAATTCGTACGAAGAATTTATCGCCCGCTTATCAAGATAACTTTTCCTCCTGAAAGTTAAAAAATAAATTATTAATGTATATTTGCCATAATCAAAATTAGAAAGATGATCATAGCAGTTACCGGAAGCAGCGGTTTTGTTGGGAGAGAAATTATTAATGCTCTGAAGAAGGGCAATGATACTGTTTTGGAAATCGACCTCCTGACAGGAATCGATATTACAAGAGTGGAAGATTGCCATTCAATTCCACGGTTTGATATTATGTTGCACCTTGCCGCGAAGGTGTTCGTACCTGATTCATACAAGAAACCGGAAGAATTTTATTTCACGAATTTTGTGGGCACCCTGAATATGCTTGAATTATGCAGAAAAAATAATGCCCGTTTCATTTATGTCAGTTCTTACGTTTATGGTGTGCCTAAATATGTTCCCATTGACGAGAACCATCCCCTTATGGCATTTAATCCTTACGCCGATACCAAGATCATGTGCGAAGAACTGTGCAGGAGTTACAATAAGTTTTTTAACATAAAAACAATTATTGTACGTCCAACGAATATATATGGAAAAGGACAGAACGAGAACTTCCTCTTATCCTCAATACTTAAACAGGCAAAAACAGGTGTTGTCAATCTGGAGGACTCAAAACCGAAGCGTGATTACATTTATATTGACGATGTCATTTCAGCTTATGAAAAAATCATTTATGCCGATCATCTGAATTTTGAAATTATAAATATTGGTTCCGGCACCAGCTATTCCGTAAAGGAGATCACAGATATTTTCAACTCATTTTTCAGCAATAAACTTATCATTAATTTTTCCGAGCTTGAACGCCCCAATGAAGTTCAGGATACCCGCAGTAATATTGACAAGGCAAAAAAAATCCTGAATTGGAAGCCAAAGTTCTCCCTGATTGAAGGGATCAAACAAATGTGTAATGCCTGACATTAAGGTTCTTCATATTGGAATAAAAAACTGGCCT
>JAZDMF010000313.1:0-12487 GCA_043801235.1 Bacteroidota bacterium
ATTTAAGAACCTTTTAAAACAGTTGATTTAACAATGGATATAGCAGTTTAAAATTTGAAATATTTTTGGACTTTTAAAAAACAATATTTGCAATAACAACAATATCAATATATTACATTAATGACTTACGCAAGAGGTCTATTATAAAATTCCTCAATCTTCTCATTAAACGACATCAGCACATCATCTCCTGTCCATGACTGGTTTTGTATGTGGTTTGCCAGTTTAAAAAGAACTGAAACCGTTTCCACATTAACACCAGAGCGTTCAGAAAGCATTTTAAAAAAATCAGGTTCAACAGTAATACTCTTTACCTGGTATTTGTTTCTGATATAATCGCAGAAATGAAAATATTTTTTCATAGCGATATCCCTGTTGTTACCATTGTTGAAATAGAGGCGGCCAACGGTTTTCACAAATTCAAGCGAAAGATTTTGAGGCGGTCTTATCACAGGTATCACTTTTTGCCTTCTCTTTCCTTCAAATAAAAAATACAGAATAAGGGCAATTATTAATAACACATAAGCTGCTTTCAATGCCGGCTGTGTTTGGATGTAGCGCAGAGGCGTTTCAATTTCCGGTTTAAAGGGTTTATAATATTCATCCCAAATTATTTTATTTCCTCTCAGAAACGACAGGGCAATAAAAGGATAATCCGTATTGCCATAAAGAATATTGTAATTGGTAAACAGCAAGGGTGTTGAGCATAAATAAAAATCGCCTTTGCCTTTGCGGATTTTTATAAATACCGGGTTTCTGTTCATATCTTCTGCCAGCACTGTAGTGTTCACCGAATCCTCATATGCGAAATAGCTTCCTGTCAGTGCTTCGTTCACTTGGTATCCCTGTTCCTTCTCGAGATCAGGTTTTGTGTAATGCAATGATGTAAAACGGTTGCTGTCGAGAATGCCTGTCCAGTTGTACTTAGTTGAAAAACCAAGCGTATCGCCCAGCTGCCTGTCGAAATACTCTGATGCAATGAACACATCATTTCCGTTTTTCACCATCATGGTAATTTCATCCACTTCATTCTTAAGGGAAAAATTATTCGTTATATAAATAAATTTACATTGCTCGGGGTTATCAGAGATTTTTGTAAACCTGTATATACCGTCACTGCTTTCGACAAAAGAATTTTCAGGATAAAGGTCCATTAACAGATGTTTCAGGACATAGGTGCCATAAGGAATTTTATCCCTGCCGCAAAACGTTTCCTTCCAACTCAGAGGTTTTTTCCTGCTGCTTTCAAGAAACACTAGCAATATGAACAATACTGCTAAGATTATTATAAATATGACATTTCTTTTAAGCATTCAGTTTCTGATAAACATTTTTAAACTCCTCATGAACATTATTGAACACGGGTTCTTCAATTGAAAACTTTCCATACCATACAAATTCAAATACGGTGCTTAGTTTGCTGAAATCATTTTTGTATGCTGAATCCCTCATCTCATACTGGTATTCCATGTTCGTTTTATGGATTCCCAGTTTAATAATTTCCTTTTCATCCAGTTGTTTCAATAATTTCAGGAAAAGGTATCGGATAGCTTTCCGGTAATTCTTTTTCAGTATTTCTTTCCTTACCAGATCATCAAGATTTGACTGCAAAAGAGAGAGTTCCTCAATATCAATATCTGCAGCATCCTTTGCTTTGTTTTTAAAGAAAAGTTTTTGGGGACTAATCTTCAGCATCGCGAGCACTACAGTAACGATCATTACTGCAATAATTATATATCTCAGGACTACAGCTGATGGTTTATTGCTGAATAAGTCTTCCAGTTGCCGGGCTATCCAATCGAAAAATTTTTCCAGCCAGGAATCGACAATTATTTTCTCATTATCATGCCTGTAATCGAAATCTTTTTGATCTGTATAGTATTTTATTTGCTCTTGCGTTGGAGAACGCGGTTGAATAGCAGTTCGGCGTATATCATTCAAACCTGCATAAACATTTAAGTAAATGCAAAAAGCAATGATCAGGTTTATAATGATGTATTGTTTCTCCTTTCTCATGATTTATCCTTGTTCCATTGCTTCAATTTCTTTATTCAGACGTGGGCTTTCCTTTTGTTCGATGAATGAAAAATACTGGAATG
Source organism: Bacteroidota bacterium (assembly GCA_043801235.1). Lineage (GTDB taxonomy): Bacteria > Bacteroidota > Bacteroidia > Bacteroidales > CG2-30-32-10 > DAOQAK01. The sequence goes on from JAZDMF010000313.1 coordinate 2,100, forward strand.
ACAATGCAATGTGCATTATGCTATACAAGAAGCCGTAGGCCAGGGTTGAAAGCATTGTCAGCATGATCATCACATACATTATCAGTTCATTATCATAATTCGGATTTAAGGAATTAATCTTATAAAATGAATTTATGACCAACTGAGGGATGGTAAACAGAAGGCTGACAATGTTCATTATGACATAAATAACCAGCAGCATCAGAAACACTGCCCACCAATGGTAATGCACCAGTGCGAAACTCCTTTTGAATGCCAATCTGAAAGCCTTGCCTTCATATATCATTATCATGATTACGAATGAAGTGGAAACGAAGAGATATACTCCCGGAATTCCGCACATCATGCATCCCGACAACACAATGATTCCCGAAATGAATGAAGCGATGCCAATGCGGAGTAAATTGCGCTTAATGTTACCCCATACCTCTTCAAGAACGAAGCCGTCCTTGCCTTTTTCTGCATACAGCTTAATATATGAATATACAGTGAGGTTTGTCATCAGGCTGCTGAAAAAAGCGGTAATCAGAAGTACGAATGTTGTAATAAAATAACGGGTAAAAAAAACTCCAGGTCCCTGTTTTATCATGAGACTTGTAAGTTCAGTAAAACTCAAATCGTAATAAACACGGGCAACTCCCTGTATCAGCAGGAAAGGGCATGTATAAAACAGCATGGCCTTACCAAGTTTTCCAATATTCAGCCTGAAAAAAGCAAAAGTTGCATTCAGGGTTTCGCCAAAATCCCTCTGTTGCCTGAAGTCGATGAAGTATCCTTTCATTTTGTCCTGAATATTTTTTTATAAAGACGGCCAGGTAAAATAAAAAAGTACCATATGATGAATGCCAGCGATGAAAAAATAATGAACAGGCGGATAACTACCGGTGCTCCTGTATATCGAGTAATAAACCCTTCCAGAAATCCGGCAACAACATACATAGGTATAATCCCTACAGCAATTTTCAGCGATTTTTTTACGCCGGTCATAAAGGAATGCAGCCTGCTGTATGTACCAGGAAAAAGAATGCTGTTGCCCAGGATAATTCCTGCTGCTCCTGCCATGATGATCGCAAATATTTCCAAAGTGCCGTGTATCCATATCGTCAGCATAGCATCGGCAAAAAAACCTTTCTGGTAAAAAAATGCAAGAAAAGAACCAAGCATCAAGCCGTTGTAGAATAAAACATAGCCCGTACCAATGGATATTATGATACCAAGGATGTATGCATAGAATGAAACTTTAATATTATTGAATGTAATGCCAAGGAACATGTCCGTTTGGTTCATATTCTTATATACTGCCAGCGGATCCCCTTTGTCCATGTTCTCAAGCGTCATGTTCACATAATCATCGCCAAGGATCATACGCACAAAGGTATCGTCATTTAAAGTAGACACTGCCCCGATGGACATGGACACAAGGAAAATGATCAGTGAATAATAAATATATTTCTTCAGGTTGTGGATATGAAGCGGAAACTCCTGTTTCCAGAACATGTTGAACCGTTTTTTATCTTCCTTCTTATTGATGTAAATCAGCTGGTGAAGGCGGAATGCAATGCTGTTCAGGTAACGAGTAATGGAGCTTTTAGGATAATTGGTGCGCGCAAACGAAAGATCATCGGTGACCTGAATGAACATATCTGAAAGCTTGTCGGGATTTTCATGATCCACCCCATCCAGCATTTTATCATACAAATTCCACCTTTCGGTGTTCTGGTTAATAAAATTGATTTCTTTCATAATAGTATTTTGTAAAAATAATAATTTATAAAAATGAAATATTATTTTTCTTCACGAAGATTTTTTCTATGTTTGTAATGCGAGAGAGATATATGGAAAGACTTTGTATCGATACCTGCCAGAATGTGGATATTGAGCATAATATTGCCAGTATCGGAGAACGCATGCTTGCCCACTTGATTGATTATTCCATATTCTTTGGTTATTTTTTATCCATGTGGATGTTCGGCAGTGCCCTTAAGCTGTTTGATTCACTTGCATATATCATAATCATCCTGGTACCTTTATTTATTTATGATCTTGTTTTTGAATATTTTTATAACGGACAAAGCCTCGGTAAAAAAATTATCCGCATCAAGGTGGTCAGGCTCGACGGCTCTCCTGCAACATTTTCAAATCACCTTATCCGCTGGATTTTCCGTGTTATTGACAATTTACTTATCTGGGGTGCAGTATCTTCCTTCACAATTATATTCAATGGCAGGGGACAACGGCTGGGCGACATTGCTGCAGGAACGACCGTAATACGAATCGGACACAGGCTTACTTTGCAGGAAACAATTTATGTAATTGTTCCACCCAATTATAATCCCGTGTATATTCAGGCGAAACATCTGGATGAAAAAGATATCCGAACACTTCAGGAAGTGATAAATTATTACCGGAGGAATACATATACTTTAAAAAATGCACATTTTGCTATTCGCACAAAAAACGCTGTTGAAAAAAAACTCAACATAAAATCTGAGAAACCTCCCTTGTTCTTCTTTCAGACTATCCTGATGGATTATAATTTTTTTAATAGGGCGTAAACATTTACGATTTACGAATGACGATTAACGGTTTTTGATTTCATATTTTCCATATTCCTTATTCCCTATTTTGCCATCTTCTATTTTACTAATGACAAATGACAGCGAAGCGAAATGGCCATAAATGACGATTAACAATCAACGATTTACGATTTCATTTTTTTTGATTTCCTGTTTCACTATTTCCCATATGGCTATTGACAATTGAAGAATTGCGATTGATGCAGTATACACATATGTATTTCTTTAACATTTTTTAACTACATAACTAACATTTTTTAACTTCGATTTTTTGAAACCGTTTCATCTATAATTATATTTTTGCACTCAAATTAAATGTTAATTCTATGCAAGAAACAACCGATATCAGGGAACTGAACGAAAAGATACAGAAAGAAAGCGCTTTCATCGATTTGCTCACCATCGAGATGAATAAAGTTATCATTGGTCAGAAAGCCATGATTGACCGTCTTATAATAGGTCTTCTTTCAAATGGTCATATTTTGCTGGAAGGTGTGCCGGGGCTGGCAAAAACCCTTGCCATTAAAACCCTTGCAAAAACCATCAATGCAAAGTTCAACAGGATACAGTTCACACCCGACCTGCTTCCCGCCGACCTTGTGGGTACCATGGTCTACAGCCAGAAGACAGAGGAGTTTAAAGTAAAAAAAGGACCTGTTTTCGCCAATTTTATTCTTGCAGACGAAATTAACCGTTCTCCTGCAAAGGTGCAAAGCGCGCTGCTCGAAGCTATGCAGGAACGCCAAGTCACTATTGGAGAGCAAACGTATCCGCTCGAAGAACCTTTTATGGTGCTGGCAACTCAGAATCCTATTGAACATGAAGGAACCTATCCTCTTCCTGAAGCACAGGTAGACCGTTTTATGCTTAAAGTTGTAATAAGTTATCCCAATAAACAGGAAGAAAAACTGATCATCCGCGAAAACATGAACCTTACTTTACCTTCACCTAATACTATCCTGTCGCCTGCAGAAATACTGAAAGCACGGCAGATAGTTCGTGAAGTTTACATGGATGAAAAAATTGAAAACTATATTACGGATATTGTTTTTGCAACAAGAAATCCACAGGACTACAAACTTCCGAACTTTAAAAGCATGATAAGTTACGGTGGTTCGCCCCGCGCCAGTATTTATATGGCTATAGCTTCAAAAGCATTTGCATTCCTGAAACGGAGGGGTTATGTAATTCCTGAAGATGTAAGAGCCGTATGTCATGATGTGCTGCGCCACAGGATTGGCCTGACATACGAAGCAGAAGCTGAAAATGTAACAACCGAAGAAATCATTAATGAAATTTTAAATACTGTTGAAGTTCCTTAATGGAATGCAGAGTTCAGAATGCAGAATCCAGAATTCAGAATTGAAAGGGAGACATGGATAAACGGCAACAAGGTGAAGAATCGATGTTGGAAAAATTAAGATTTGAGTTTTATAAATGGCTAATGACTTAATGACAGCAAAGCATAATGACAATAAATGGCGCGCAGCAAAATGACAGCGAAGCGTAATGACTATGAATGACAATTGACAATTTGATATTTTAGATTTATTTTTTATCCCATAGGATTTATATATTAATAAGTGGAAACAAGTGAGCTCATAAAGAAGGTAAGAAAGATCGAGATCAAGACAAGAGGATTGTCTGACCAGATATTTTCAGGGCAGTATCATACAGCATTTAAAGGAAAAGGTATGGCCTTCAGCGAAGTGAGGGAATACCAGTATGGCGATGATATCCGCTCTATCGACTGGAATGTTACTGCGCGATTTAACCACCCCTACATTAAAATATTTGATGAAGAACGTGAACTTACGGTAATGCTCCTGATTGATGTTAGCAAGTCAAATGAATTCGGAACACAAAAACAACTAAAGCAGGAATTAATCACTGAACTTGCAGCTGTGCTTTCATTTTCAGCAATACATAACAACGATAAAGTAGGTGTGATTTTTTTCAGCACAAAAGTAGAAAAATTCATTCCACCCAAAAAAGGAACCATACATATTCTCAGAATTATCAGGGAATTGATAAATTTTACTCCACAAAATAATGGAACCGATTTATCAGAAGCTTTGCAATTTTTCACAAATGCTATTAAAAAACGCAGCATTGCCTTCATCCTGTCCGACTTTATCGGCAATGGTTTCGATGATGCTTTAAAAATTGCAAACAGAAAACATGACGTGATTGCACTCAAAATTGATGATCTCAGGGAAAAAGAAATTCCGAATGTTGGCTTGGTTCGCGTTAAAGATGCTGAAACAGGAATTCCAAGATGGATAGATACTTCAAGCAAAACATTGAGAAATCTTTATAAAAAAAGCAAATTGACTGAAGATGACAAATTAAAGAATCTTTTTATAAAATGCGGTGTTGACTCAGTAGAACTTGAAACCGGCGCTGATTTTATTAAACCTTTAAAGAAATTATTTAGAAAACGTGAAGCAAGATGGTGATAAACCGGTTGCTGGTTGCTAGTTAGAGTTGATTAAAATGAAATTTATTGAAACTGGAAACTCATAGAAACTTATTGAAATTATGAATGATAAATTTTTAATGTTAAATGATGATTAGTGATAACATAGAAAATTCCAAAAAACTATTTTACTATTTCACTATTGACTAATGACTTAATGACAGCCAGCCCGACAATTTCGTTCTGGCGGGCGAAGCGTAATGACCATGAATGATTCTGCGTAGCAGCAAATGACTATTAAATAAAAGAATGATTAAAAAACTTTTCATATTACTCCTTCTCTCTTCAAACTTTATTATTGCCTGTTATGCACAAAGCATAAAAGTTTCAGCGCGAATCGATTCAAGTAAAATACAGATCGGCGATTATGTAAAAATGGATATTAAGGCAAGCTACACCCATACATCAACGGTTGTTTGGCCTGATCTAAAAGAAGATTTATCCGATCATATTGCCATCATAAATAAATCGGTCATTGACACAGTAAGCGGAACAGATACGATTTCACTGAGTCGCACATATACGCTCACATCATATGATTCGGGAAGTTTTTTTATTCCTGCCCTGAAGTTCAAATATAATAACAAGGGCGATACTGCATTCAGAGAAGCGTTTACGGATTCAATACTACTTGATGTTAAATCAATTGCTGTTGATACCACCAAAACTTATAAAGATATCAAAGGTCCTATCAGTGTTCCTTCTGACTGGAGCGAACTTATACCTTATGTTATAGGTTGCATTTTGCTTGCCGCCTTGATATGGTTTGTTATTTATTATATACATAAGAGAAGGAAAGGTGAAAAGCTCATCGATTTCTCGAAACCTGCACTGCCACCGCATGAAATTGCACTGCTTTCCCTTGAAAAATTAAAAAATAAAAAGCTCTGGCAGAACAATAAAATCAAAGAATACTATACTGAGCTCACAGAGATCATCCGGGTTTATATTGAAAAAAGATTCTTGGTTGCAGCTATGGAAATGACCTCTGATGAAATCATCACAGCTTTCAGAAGCATTGATATTACTGATGACCTGATTTCAAAACTAAGACAGCTTTTCCTTTTGTCCGACCTTGTGAAATTCGCAAAAGCAAATCCTTTACCAAATGAACACGACCTGAGTTTTTACAATGCGCAAACTTTTGTAAAGGATTCAATACCTGCTGAAGTTCCTGCAAATACTGATAACACAATAAACGCAGGCGCAGAAGTTCAGTCCGCAGATCTATTTAAAAAGGAGGAAGAGCACTATGTTTAACAATATATTTTTTGCTCAACCGGCTTTTCTTATCCTGCTGCCAGTGGTAATTCCTCTGATGATTGTCTGGTATTGGCTGAGGCACAGAGCTAACAATGCAGATATACAGATCTCTGATACTTCCGTTTTCACAAAAGCTCCGCGTACGTTCCGTCAGCGTATGTATCATGGATTATTTATCATGAGAATGCTGGCAGTCGCATTATTGATAGTTGCCATGGCCCGGCCCCAGACAAGCAGCAGCAGCACTGATGTAAGTGTTGAAGGTATTGACATAGTAATGGCTATGGACATTTCTGGCAGTATGCTCGCTGAAGATTTTAAGCCCAACCGCCTTGAAGCTTCCAAAGAGGTCGCCATGGATTTTATTGACGGAAGGCCTAATGACCGCATCGGGCTTGTTGTTTTCAGCAGTGAAGCCTTTACTCAATGCCCGCTTACAACGGATCATTCCGTAATGAAAAATCTTTTCAAAGATATTTACAGCGGAATGATTGACGATGGCACTGCTATTGGCGACGGCCTTGCCACTGCAGTGAACAGGCTCAGGACAAGTGAAGCAGTCAGCAAAGTAATTATTCTTCTTACTGATGGAATAAATAATACCGGATCTATTGACCCTACCACAGCTGCTGAAATTGCAAAGTTATATGGAATGAGGTTATATGCTATCGGTGTTGGAACATTGGGAATGGCGCCCTACCCATTTAAGAATAGCATGGGTGGTATTACATACCAGAATGTGGATGTTAAAATTGACGAAACTCTTTTAAAAAGCATGACAGAATTTACGGGAGGAAAATATTTCAGGGCCACCAGCAAAACCAAGCTAGAAGAAATTTATAAGGAAATTGACAAACTTGAAAAATCAAAAATTGATGTGACCGAGTTCAGCAGAAAAACGGAACAGTTTCTGCCGCTGGCAATGGCTGCTCTTGTATTGCTGGTACTTGAATTGTTTTCACGTTATATGATATACAGAAGTATTCCATAAATTGAAAATATTAATGTTAAATGATTAATGAGAAATGAAATTCCTTGAAACTTACCTTCGGCAAGCAAGCTGGAAATTAATAGAAACTCATTGAAACTTTTAGAACTAAAACAATTTGTTTTTTGACTATTAACCATTGACCAAAAACGAAACCGGCTCGCCTCGCTTTGCGAGAGAGAAAGAGAAGCGGGCTGCTATAAACCATAAATGAAATTCGCATAAACATATAGAATCTGATAAAAATTATGCAGTTTGCAACAACATATTATCTCTATTTATTGCTGGTCATACCCGTTTTCGCATTGCTGTATTTTTATCTTGGCAAATGGAAAAGAAAAACATACGAGAAATTTGGTGACACCTCAGTAATAATGCAGCTGATGCCTGATGTTTCTGATGTAAAGCCACTCGTAAAATTCATCATCCGAATGTTTGCATTGGCTCTGCTGATCATTGCTATTGCACGACCCCAAACCGGCGCCAAACTTGAAAAGACAAAACATAAAGGAGTTGAGCTGATGATACTTCTTGATGTTTCAAACAGCATGCTTGCCGAGGATATTAAGCCAAGTCGCCTGGAGCGCGCCAAACTTGCTATTCAGAAACTGATGGACCAGCTTGATAACGATAAATTAGGAATTATTGTTTTTGCCGGAAAACCATATGTTCAGCTTCCAATCACAACTGATTATGCTGCAGGAAAACTTTTCCTTTCCACGGTTTCTACTGAAATGGTTCCCGCCCAGGGAACAGCCATTGGTGCAGGAATAGATATGGCATTGACTTCGTTTAACTTTAATGACAAAACAAGAAACAAGGCGATTATCGTCATTTCCGACGGTGAAAATCATGAGGATGATGCTGTGATTTCTGCTAAATCTGCTGCCGAGAAAGGTGTATATGTTCACACGATTGGTATTGGATCCACGGAAGGAAGTCCAATACCTGTAAGCGGAAAATCGGGCAGCACATACAAGCAGGACAGTGAGGGCAAAACGATCATGACCAAGCTGAATGAAACGATGCTTCAGGAAATAGCAGTAGCAGGAAAAGGGGTGTTTGTGCATGCAACTACTGCAGATGTTGGGCTTACCAAGATCATGAATGAGATCGACAAAATGGAAAAAAAAGAATACGACGAAAAAATATATTCCGATTACGAAGACCAGTTCCAGTATTTTATAGCATTCGCAATAGTTTTCATGCTTTGGGAGTTATTTATTTTCGAACGCAAAAGCAAATGGTATAAAAAACTTGACATTTTCGGAGAAAAAAAAAACGATAAAAAGAAAATACGGAAGTCGTAAACAATTAATGAAATATGATTAAATGGCCAAATTGTTAACACTGTTAAATTGTCGTTTTATTCTATATATATTTTCAATAATTTATTTATAGCAATTTAGCAATAGAACAATTAAACAGTATGATTCCAAAAATTTAGATTTATTATAGCTATTGTATAAAATATTAATGAACAGAATCCTTTTCATATTACCTCTTTTAGTCATATTTCTTGCCGGATGCGGGGGAAGTGAGAATAAACATATCAGGGAAGGTAACTCATCATACCAGGATTCAAGCTATTCCGAAGCCGTTTCAGCTTACAAGAAAGCACTGGAAACAAATCCGGAATCGCAGAAAGCAAAATTCAATCTGGCCGATGCCTATTACAAGCTAAATCAGTACAATGAAGCAGGTGAACTCCTTAAAGAATTAATTCTTCTTGCCGAAAATGACTCCGCAAAACTTATGCAGATCTATTACAATTTCGGCAACACCTTATTAGCTGCTTCATTTGACTGCGGCTCAAAGAATGCAACACTTACCGACAGCATCAACAATCAGCAAAGCCTGATTGACAACCAGACCAATATTGTAGAAAAAGTCAACCTTGGCGTTGCGCTTGATTCAATGATCACCATCCAGAACTCGCTGATTTCAGCAAAAGACACACTGCTTCTGGCAAGTATTGATGCGTACAAAAAAGCACTGCGCTATGATTATCATGATATGGATGCAAAGTACAACCTTGCGTATGCTATGAAGTTTCTGCCGAAAAATTTAAGTTCCAATTCATCAAAGCAGGAAAAAACAGAACCCACTGAATTTGCATTAAAGCTTAAAAAGCAGGCAGACTCATTGGTGTCAATCTTTAAATTTTCTGATGCTTATGATCTATTGAATTCATGCCTTGAAAAAGATACAACAATTAAAACATATAACGATTTTATTCAAAAGCTGAAAGATGTTAAAGATATTTTATAATAGAATAGAAAAAAAATATCTGTTATTAGTGTTTGCATGGATATTTCTTCCATTGACAGGCATTTGCCAAGATACTTCCAAAACTGTTGATGATTACTTTAATGCCGGTGCTGACAAATATATCAACAACAAAAGCACTGAGGCACTGAAGCTGGTTCAGCAGGGACTGGCGATTGATTCCACTGATGAAAAATTAAAAAAACTAGCAGAACTTATCCTGAAAAAAGATAAACAGCAGCAACAGCAGAATAATCAAAACCAGAATAAAGATAAGAACAAGGATAAAGATCAGGATAATAAGGATAAGCAGGAAGACAAAAAAAATCAGGATCAACAGCAACAAAATAATCAATTAACCAAGAGTGATGCTGAACGTATGCTCGATGCATTGAATAATAAAGACAAGAATCTACAGGATGTGTTGAAGGAAGAAAAAGTAAAAGCCGTAAATACTCAGGTTGAAAAGGATTGGTAAATAAATGCAGAAGTCAGAAGTGATAAGTCAGATGTAAAAAGTAATAATTGAAATGGAGATAAGGTGAAACGGCGACAAGGCTAACCTGTCAGTGTCTGGAGCAGGCTTGGTGTGTGGCGACCTGACAGCGTTAGAGTAGGCAGTCCTCAGTCAGCAGTAGGCAAGATAAAACAAAGAATTGAATCGAAGAAACGGCTACAAAGTGAAGAAGTGATGCTTGGAAGATTAAAAATAAGATTTCTGAATAAAATTATAATTTTAGATTTTGTGTGTTATAAATGACAAATGACTTAATGACAGCGTAGCTAAATGACCATAAATGACGCTGAAGCGAAA
>JAZDMF010000314.1:0-29471 GCA_043801235.1 Bacteroidota bacterium
ACAGGAAGTATAACTCCTGAAAATTTTATAAAATATATCCATCCTCTTTCAAAGAAACTTTCTTACCTGATGATTTATTTCCAGGGTGAACCGTATATGAATAAAAACTTCTTTGATCTTGTGAAAATTTCAGTATCAAAAAAAATATATACTGCGACATCCACCAACGGACATTTTCTTGACAAAGAGAATGCACACAAAACCGTACTTTCAGGCCTTGACCGCTTGATTATCTCTCTTGACGGAACCGACCAGGTGACATATTCTTCCTACAGAAAAAACGGAAATTTTGAATCAGTGATTGGAGGAATAAAAAATGTTGTTGAACGGAAGAAAAAACTGAAATCAAAAAAACCGTATATCATTTTACAATTTCTTGTTTTAAAAACGAATGAAGACAAGATTGATGAAATCAGGCAACTGGCAAAGGATTTAGGAGTTGATGAACTTCAGTTTAAAACAGCGCAATTTTATGAATTTAAAAACGGAAATACGTTAATGCCTGAAAACGCAAAGTATTCACGATACAAAAAAAATCCGGAAGGAAAATATTTATTAAAAAAGAAAATAATAAACCGCTGCCTCAGAATGTGGCAATCGCTGGTGATTACCTGGGACGGTAAAGTGGTTCCCTGCTGTTTCGATAAGGATGCAGAATATATTCTTGGCGACTTAAATAAAAATGCCTTCCCTGAAATTTGGAAAGGCAATGCGTATAAAGAATTCCGTAAAAAATTATTACATCACAGAAAAGATATTCCTATTTGCTGCAATTGTACAGAATGATCAAACCGTCATTATATCTTTCTCTTTTGCTGCAATAATGTTGTCAACTTTCTTAATATGATCGTCGGTAAGTTTCTGGATATCGGTTTCGAGTTTTTTTATTTCATCTTCTGAAACACTTTTCTTTTCAAGTGATTTTGCAGTTTCATTCGCTTCACGACGAATTCCGCGAATTACAACACGGGTACTTTCGGCTTCCGATTTTGCTTTTTTCACGTAATCTTTCCTGCGTTCTTCCGTAAGGGGTGGGACAGGAATACGTATAACCATGCCGTCATTAATAGGATTAAAGCCAAGATTCGCTGCGAGTATTGCTTTTTCAATTGCCTGCAACGCGCTTTTATCCCAGGGCTGAATAAAAATAGTTTTCGGATCGGGAGCGCTTACGTTGGCCATCTGGTTCAGTGGCGTCATGGTTCCGTAATAATCAACGCGCAAACCTTCCACCATCTGGGGGCTGGCTTTTCCCGCCCTGATTTTCTGCATTTCCTTTTCAAGATGCACGAGGGCTGTCTGCATGCCTTCTTTTGCAACATCAAGGCAAAATTGAGCTTCTTCTGACATAAACGATGACTTTAGTAATTAACTTAATTAACGATTTTGTTTGTTGTTCGTCGTTTGTCGTTATATTCTGTGATTTATAAATATTAAATTCTTATCCAACAACAAACAACAAACCACAAACCACGAACTACAAACTATTTCACCTGATCTTCTTCTTCATCAGCCTCTCATATTCCTTTGCTGTAATCCTCTTCTTCCATTTGTATACGAAAAGATAATGAAGCAACAGTCCGAGCGCCCAGCCAAGCATTGGGTAAACCGGCCACATGTGGCTGTATGCCCAGTCGTTTACATAACCAATGAAAGCCCATACCACCCACATAAATGCAATAACTATAAAATAAATTACCAGATGCATTTTAAAACCGGCCCTTTCCTGTGCCGATTTCCATATTTCCGGATCCTTAAACTGCTGTTCCATACTTAATATCTTTTTAACTCATATAACGCAAATAAATTATTCGTTGAAAAAAGTTCCCGTCCGTACCGAGTGGTACAGTCAGGAGGGCAAAGTCCCAAATTTTAAATTCCAAGTTCCAAGTTCAAAGCACTTCGCCTCTTGGTATCTGTCAGATCATTCTTCTTTTCCATTTTTTGAAATGAAATTTATTCTTTGGATTTGGGGTTTGGAATTTTAGGCTTGGGAATTATTTACAGTCTTTTTGTACAACATCAGTTAATTATTGTTCCGACCTTCTTCCCTTCCACAACTTTTTTCAGATTGCCTTTACTGTTCATATCAAACACAATTACGGGTAATTTATTTTCTTTGCATAATGTGAAAGCGGTAAGATCCATAACATTCAGTTGCTTTTCGTAAGCTTCACTGAAAGTAAGGCTGTCGTATTTTTTTGCATTTTTCACTTTTTCAGGGTTGGCGGTATAAACGCCATCGACGCGGGTACCTTTCAGTAACACATCAGCCTTTATCTCAACTGCCCGCAATGCAGCGGCTGTATCTGTTGTAAAAAAAGGATTTCCGGTGCCTCCGGCAATGATTGCCACCCTGCCTTTTTCCAATGCTTCAACAGCGCGTTTCCGGCTCATCTTTTTACAAACAGGATCTATTCCAATACCTGAAAACACCTCGCTTCCAATATTCATGTTTTCAAGGGCTGATTGTAATGCCATGCTGTTGATGACTGTTGCCATCATTCCCATGTAATCGCCCTGAACCCTGTCGAAACCCTGTCCGGCGCCTTTCAGTCCCCTGAATATATTTCCCCCGCCTATCACCACTGCAACCTGAACACCTGCAGCAATTACTTCGCTGATCTCACCGGCATATTCATTCAGCTGATGCGCATCAATACCATATTTCTCTTTGCCCGACAATGACTCGCCGCTGAGCTTTAATAAAATCCGTTTGTATTTCATGACATATTATTTGGGTATAAAATTATAAAAAATATTGTAGAGAACCATTATATGGTTTTTTGTTTTTTAAAATTCAATAGCGAAAGGTGTAACATATGCACGGGCAGGTTTAACATGCGTGTGGGAAGGTGTTAAAAGACAGTAATAGGAAAAACAGGGATAAGAAGGCAATACTGGCAGGGAACTCGTCATGCCTTCGGCAGATAAATAGGGAGAAGAGCGCGAACTGTTTGGGTAATGCTAACCATCGGGGGGAATTTCACTGTCATTAACACTAAAAAACAAATCACAGATTACTAATAATATCAAAATTCTAAACTGTTTTGATCATTTGAATTTAGGAATTCGGATTTGATGTGCTTGGGATTTGGAATTTGGAACTAGGGGCTTTGGATTTCCTATACAAGTGATGGGAAAAAGTTGGTGGTGATAAAATAAGAAATGAAAAATTGAAATTCATTGAGATCAGGAAACTCATATAAACTATTTGTTATGTTTAACAATTTTTGATTTAAGATTTTTAACTATCGACTAAAGACCGCTAACCAAACCGGCTGACATAAACTATAGTCCACATATTGATTGGCGATTAACGATCTGCGATTTTTGATTTTATATCCATTTTTCTTTACAAAAAATCACAGAGAACAGTGAAGGGAAGAAGATGATTGTTATCAAATAGCAAATTGAAAATAGCAGATATCAAATTCAAAGTATTGCATACAAACCTTCTTGGGATTTGGAATTTGAGATTTGGGGCTTGGGATTTATTAATACAAAATATGCAGGACAATGCCTTTTGCCATCTTACATAAATTTTTTTATCATTTCATTTCCGGACTGAACAAATCCATTTCAAGTATTTTTTTTCGCTTATTCGCCTTCTCCATTTTCCTGCGGAAAAGTCCTTTTTCGTGAACGTTTTTACGCTTGTTTTTATTGAATATATTGAATTTTAAAAACTTTTTTGTATGTCCACCCCTGAATGAAGAAGTTTCTTTTTCCTTGTTGTTATTGAAAAAGAACAGGAATTTTTTCCGCAGCACTCTTTTCTTATTCGAATTGAAAGAGTATGATCCTTTTGTTTTTTTTATTTTGTTGCCATAAGCCGAGGTTTCCCTTTCGCGCTTACTTTTTGTCCGGAAAAACAACCACTTTTTTTTCCCCACCACCATTTTTTTCTTACTGCTGAAAATGTACGAACCATTGGTTTTGGTCTGGCCACGGTTAAATGATGATGAGGTTCTGTCGCGCTTTCCGGCCTTGCTGAAAAAAAAGAATCCTTTTTTCTGCGTTACCCTTTTTTTCTTGCTGTTGAATTTATTGGTTGAATTGACTTTGCTTTTCTTCGATCCCGAAAAGCTTTCCCTGTCTCTTTTGCTTAAGGCTGAAAAAATAAAAAATTTCTTTTTGCCGACAACCATTCTTTTGTTCTTGTTATACCTGTTGGTGCTGCCGAATCCTTTCCTCTTTGAATTAAAGGAAGTGATATCGTTTTCTTTAGAAAAAATTTTGACTCCTTTGTTTACAACAACACGTTTCTTGCTTTTACTGTAGCTGTATGATCCTTTGGTGCTTGTATTTTTTTTACTGTATGAATCCTTATTATAATTATTCTTTGTTTCCGACCTCCTGCCGCTGAACCTTTCTTTATGCACAGTGGTTTTATGGCTGCATGATGCAATCAGGACGAAAACCATGAAGCTCAATAATATCAATACTTTTCTGTTCATAATCATGCCAGGGGTCTAATTCAGCAGTGCAATTTAACTTATTTATCTATAAGTCGTTACGATAAGTCTAATTTTTCGTTTTAGATTATTATTATTCGCTAAAATGTTTTTTATTTGCACCCTGAATTATACTTATACGCACAATCTTTAAAAAAAATTCCGGAAATGTTGAAAAAAATTCTGTTTTTTATTGCAGTACTGGCAGGAATGACACATTTTAATGTCAGGGCTGATGAAGGAATGTGGCTTCCTTTATTTATTGACCGCCTGAATTATGTTGATATGCAGAAAATGGGGCTGCAGCTTACTGCCGAAGAAATTTACAGTGTTAACCATTCGAGCCTTAAAGATGCAATTATACAGTTTGGCAACGGTTGCACCGGTGCTGTGATTTCGAAAGAAGGGCTGATAATAACCAATCATCATTGCGGTTACAGCGCCATCCAGGCCAACAGTACTGTTGAACACGATTATCTGACTAACGGTTTTTGGGCTCTTGATAAAAAAGATGAACTTCCCTACGATATGCTTACCGTTACTTTCCTGGTACGAATTGAAGATGTGACCCAGAAAATTCTTAGCAAAATTTCTGATACAATGACAGAAGTTCAGCGTACGGCTAAAATTGATGAGTTGATAACAGCAATAAAAGCTGACGCAATAAAAGGTACCGACTACGAAGCTAGTGTGAAAAGCTTTTTTGACGGGAATGAATATTACCTTTTTGTTTATGAAATATATGAAGATATACGCCTGGTGGGAGCCCCTCCGGAATCTATCGGAGGTTTTGGCGGCGATACCGATAACTGGACGTGGCCAAGGCATACAGGCGACTTCAGCATTTTCAGGGTTTACACCGGACCTGACGGCAAACCCGCTTCTTATTCTAAGGATAACATTCCTTTAGTTCCAAAATATTCCTTACCCATTTCTGTCAGTGGTTATAAAACCAACGATTTTACAATGGTACTGGGCTATCCGGGCTCTACCGACCGCTTTCTTACATCGTACGGTGTGAAGCTGGCATTGGAACAGTCTAATCCTTCCATAGTAAAAATCAGGGAAAAGAAACTGGCAATCATGAAGTCCGATATGGATGAAAGCGCTGAGGTGCGCATAAAATATGCCTCAAAATATGCAACCACCGCTAACTACTGGAAGTTTTTCATTGGCCAGAGCAAAGGCCTGATAAGGCTTGACATTTACGATCAGAAAAAAACCATCGAAGAAACTTTCGAAAAATGGATTGCAACCAAGGAAGAATATAAAACCAAATATGGCGATGCCCTGATAAATATTGCGGGTGCATATACCGAATTATCGAAGTACACCAAAACCCGTTATTATTTTACCGAGGGATTGCTGCGGGGATGTGAAATTATTTCTTTCGCAGGAAAATTCGAAAGCCTGTACAATGAATACATCAAGGAAACACCGGATACTTCAAAGATAAGTAAAGCATTAAAGACCCTCAAAGCATATTCCGTTAAATTTTTTAAAGACTATAATGCTCCAACCGACCAGAAACTTATTGCAGCCATGCTTGAACTTTTTTATAACGACGTAAGTTCGGATTTTCATCCCGATATTTTTCCTGTAATATCAAAAAAATACAAGAAAAATTTCGAAAAATATTCCAGCGAAATATTTGCAAAATCAATATTTACCAGTATTGATAAGGTAAATGCTTTTCTTGCAATGCCTGATAAAAAAACCCTGGCAAATGATATGGCATTTAAGCTCATGCTTTCCGTGATGAAAAAATACAAAGAGGTTGCTGCAAAAATTACCGAAGCCAATATCCTGCTGAGCAAAGGTAATCGCTCATTTATTGTGGGTTTACGTGAAATGTATCCTGATAAAAAATTCTATCCCAATGCTAATTCAACCATGCGTATGTCGTATGGAAAAGTTCTTGATTATTATCCCGCCGATGCCATACAGTATGGTTTCTTCACAACGCTTGACGGGGTTATGGAAAAAGAAGACAGCACGAATGTGGAATTTATTGTTCCGTCAAAACTTGAACAATTGTGGAAAAGCAAAGATTACGGTAAGTATGCCGATGCCGACGGGAAAATGCATGTATGCTTTCTTACCGATAACGATATAACGGGTGGAAATTCCGGGAGCCCCATACTTGATGGCAAAGGACAACTTATCGGTCTTGCTTTCGATGGTAACTGGGAAGCCATGATAAATAATATAGCTTACGACCATGACCTGCAACGCACCATCAATGTTGATATCCGTTATGTTTTATTTGTAATAGATAAATATGCGGGGGCAAGCAATCTTATTAAAGAAATGAATATTACCGATTCAAAGACTGCCGATACTAAAACCAAAACCAACTAATAAATCCATTTTATTCGTAAAAGGAGACTGAAACCCTGTCTCCTTTTTTTATATATTTACAAGAAAAATTATGTTCAGTTCCGCCCATTACCATCCTATGATGGTTCATTTCCCGATGGCACTTTTGGTGGTTGCATTCCTGGCCGATCTTACAGGTATTTTCATAAAAAAAGAAAACTGCCTTCATAAAGCAGGCCTGGTTCTTCAGATATTAGGAACGCTGGGTGTAATAGCAGCATTTGCTTCAGGAGACGAATTTACAAATTGGGAGTTATTTGCCGGTACGGTAAAAGATGCTTTCCTTCTGCATCAGAATGCGGCAATTCTGACTATATGGATTGCAACAGCAGCAGCAATATTTCGGGTAATTATTGTAATGATGAAAAAATTTCATGGTGTACTGAAATGGGTTTGCATTATTCTTTTATTTGCCAGTATGCTTGCAATATTACGAACAGGTTTTCTCGGCGGCAATCTGGTTATAAATTTTTTAATGGGATTGTAACTAATGTATAACTAAATAAACGGTTCATGAAAAAAACAAATATTATTTATGCAGCAATAATTTTATCTGCAGTTTTTCTTTCATCCTGCGGTGGAAACAAGGCAGATGATAAAACACATGACATAAAGGACTCGGTTAAAACAGGAAAAACGATCGGAAACCTGAAAAAGGCAATAACCGGTGAAACCACAGCCAAAGCTAAATACAAAATGTTTTCGGAAAAAGCAAAAGAAGAAGGATATGATGAGATTGCCGGATTATTTGCTGCAACATCCAGAGCAGAATCCATTCATGCAGACAATAACATGAAAGCATTAGAAAAAATGGGTGAAAAATTTGACACTGAAGCTGATAGTTTTGAAGTGAAATCAACTAAGGAAAACATGGAGGCTGCTATAAAAAGCGAATCATATGAGGTTGAAAACATGTATCCCGATTTTATTAAAACAGCTGAAGCCGAACAGGCCGACGATGCAAAAAAATCATTTAACTGGGCTATAGAGACAGAAAAAAAACATATTGAACTTTTTCAGAAAACACTCGATGCACTCACAAATAAAAAAGAAAAAGAACTGTCGATGGACTATTGCGTATGTCCGAAATGCGGCAACACGTATATTGCTGCAGATATTGAAGAAATTTGCGAATTTTGCGGAACAGGAAAAGATAAATTTATCGGTATCAGCTGGAAGGACGTAAACAGAAAATAGAGATTATGCAAAAAATGGGTAAAACCCTGCTTTTATTAAGACCCAAATTTCAAACTCCATCCCGATAACTATAGAGATCAAATTCAAAAAGGGATTGGAGCTTTGGACTTGAATTTTGGGGCTTGGGGGGCTTTTTATTTTTATTGTCCCTTAGCAAGAAGTTTGAATCCTACGCCATGAACATTCAGCAGTTCAATGCCCGGATCGTCTTTCAAATACTTACGGAGTTTTGCAATGTACACATCCATGCTGCGGGCATTAAAATAGCTGTCATCGTTCCATATCCGGTTAAGCGCTATGGAACGGTCAAGAACAGAATTCAGGTTTTCGGCTAAAAGCTTTAACAACTCCGCCTCTTTTGATGTAAGTTTCTGAACATCATCCTTAAGGGTAAGGATTTGGTGTGAATAATCGAACACATATTTTCCTAATGTGAAAATACTTTGTTCGCCTGAAACAGTCACAGCCCTGCGTAATATTGCCTTTATGCGGAGCAGAAGTTCTTCCATGCTGAAAGGTTTTGTCAGGTAGTCATCTGCCCCCAGCTGAAGGCCTTCAATACGGTCTTCCTGCATGGATTTGGCTGTAAGGAAAAGTATGGGGATTTTCCTGTCGGCTTTTCTTATTTCCTTTGCAAGAGTGAATCCATCTTTCACAGGCATCATTACATCAAGTATGCAGAAATCGAATTTTTCGCGTGTGTATGCATCGTATGCTTCCTTTCCGTTGACATATAATTTTGCAGGATACCCTTTTGCTTCAAGATAAGCTTTCAGTATTGTTCCAAGGTTATGATCGTCTTCAGCAAGTAATATTTTTATTTCATTGTTTTTCATATTTAAGAAATATTTGATTCACCAAACGGCAAATATATTGTAAATTTTGAACCTTTCTTCAATTCGCTTTCCAGATTGACCACACCTTTATGCATTTCAACAATGGCTTTAACATAACTTAAACCAAGCCCAAAGCCTTTTACATTATGCACATTTCCTGTAGGCACACGATACAGTTTATCAAAAACTTTTTTCAGGTTGGAGTGGCTTATTCCTATTCCGTTATCCTCAACCGAAATATAAATCCCCGGCTCATTATTTTCGGTAACTATGGTAATGACAGGTTTGCCGTGAGTATATTTAATGGCATTGTCAAACAAGTTGTATATTACGTTCGTAATGTGAATTCTGTCAGCATTGATAATACTGTTGGATGCAACAAGACAGGTAATAATCCTGCCGCCTTTTGCTTCAACATGCAGGCTGATGTTTTTAATTATTTCCTTTATTACGGAATGAATATCAACGGGTTCTTTTTTAAGTTTTATCTGGCCTTTTTCGAGAACCGCGGTTTGTAATATTTTTTCCGCCATCACTCCCAGCCTGTTATTTTCGTCGCCAATGACATGAAGGTAATTTTTGTACAGCAATTCCGTTTTCGAAACATCTTCATCGGTCAGCGCCTGGCAGGCAAGCGATATGGTTGATATGGGAGTTTTGAATTCATGTGTCATGTTATTTATAAAATCGTTCTTCATTTCCGAAAGTCTCTTCTGCTTAATAATAGTGCGTATGGTATAAATGAACGATAGAATAATAAATATTATTAAAAAAGCGGCAACAGTAAGCATAAGGCCTGTCTGGGTAAAAAGATATTTTTCTTTGTTCGGAAAATATATCAGCAGATATTCGGGGGCTCTGAAAAGATCGCTGGGAAATAGGTTAAAGGCAACACTATTATTGATAAGTTCCTTATGATAGCTTCCTGTTTTTTCAATGACGAGTTCATTTTTTAACGGGCTGTATATGCCGTATTCAAAATCGGTGCGTATGCCTTTGTTTTCAAGCTCTGCTTTAATAAGTGAATCGAGTTTTGCCGGCTCAATGCGTTCCTCGATACTGGGGGAATATTTGTAATTGAACATTTCCTCAAATACATCGCTTACAAGAAATGATTTTTTCAGAAACTTGTCAATTTTATCGCTGATGCTGTCAAAATGGTTGGAAGGGAAATAATATTCCGGAACCGACACCGGCCTGACTTCTTGTTTTTTTACCGTATCCTTATTGCTTATGATCACCTGATTTGAATCGATATGCATCACTCCGTTTCCGGGTATGGTTTCTGTATATTCAACCGAAACATGCTTGCTTGTATAATTAATGTACGATGCCTTTTGAATGTTGAAATCATTTGTCATCGATTCCATTTCTTCGACAAACATATTATTAAGAGAGTCGATAGTGCTGTAAAGACTTACATTCGGACTGCCTGAGTTTATTTTATTTTTTATCCTGCTTGCGACTTCCAGTTTTTCAAGTTTATAAACCACATTGGTGAGCGCTTCATTCACACTTCTGTCAAAATTCGCTTCCTTTACAGCCAGGGCATTTTTTATCCAATAAATCTGCATTCCCACCAATCCAATTAATGCAATGGTAATTAACACGATAACCAAAGAAATTATTTTCCTGCTCATTATAACAAAATTACTTCTTAATACGCCAGAAATGCCCGACAGTAGCGGCGTTTAACATATTTTAACATTTGTTAACGTCATTTAACAATGGCTGCGAATGATTTGATAGTATATTTACAGTGCAAATAAATGAATTGAATAATGAGTTAAAATAATTTTCGTGTTTTTTTGGGTTATTAATAAAAGCGGGAATAAAAAAAATCCCGCTTTTTTTATTTTTTTATTCTTCGCATTTTTTTCTCAATAATTTCTGTCAGGTTTTTGTTTTCAATTTTGGAATCGATCCATGATAAGAAATCAAAAAATTCAAAAACTCTTTTTTCATAAGGATCGTTTTTCAAGGGAAGGATCAGCTTTCTGAATTTTTTGAAAGAAACAATCAGCATTTTATTATCTGTTATTTGTGAAGCCTGCTTCAGAAAATCGAAGAAAAGCTTTTCCAGTCTGAATAATTTTTGTTTTTCTTTAAAATACCTGTAAGTTGCACGGATATTGTATTCAAGCAGGTCGAAGTTGTTCAATTCATAATGTATCATTAAATTAAAAATACGTGAAAAACCGTAAATATCAATTCTTACTTCGCTTTTTTTAACATTTAATATTTTATTGTTCCAGTTAAGGCTGGCAGAAAAATTTCCGGAAGTAAAATAGACACAAGACATCTGGTACCATAACAGCACTTCTCTTTCAATGCTTATTTTTCCCTTGAAAATTTCAAGGCCTTCGGTAATATTATCCATCAGCTTCAGGGCTTCCTGTACTTTTCCCGACTCAATATAAAGGTCGCATTCCAGCGAATAGGAAAAACAAAAAATGCGCTGCTTAAAGTTCTCGCCCGAGGCTGCAGGAAATTTACCGGGGATGTTGCGCATCTCATCAATTAATGAGCGAAACTCTGCAAACTTTTTCAACTGCGAACATCGTATCGCCTGATTGTTAAGTATAGCCAGATAGGTTCCCGGATCATCATTTATCTGATGAGGATTTTGTTTCATAAGGCTGATGAGCTTTTTATTGTAAATGTACGACTTTTTACTGTCGCCGATATTCAGGTAATAGCTGCATAGCGCCCTGTAATAATGCATTTTTGCACTGTAGCTTACCGCAAGATTTACGTCGGCAAACATCGATTTATTTAGAGAACCTCTGTATTTGTCAATAGTCCTGCTGTCGCGTGTACGGCCAATTTTTTTAAGGAAAACAAACATCTTCATGCTTTCCCTGTTGTATTTGGCTATGTTATCAATTTTCTCAAGCACATGTCTATCGTCATCGAAATTTGCCTTTAATTCTTTTTCTATTTTTTTCACCCTTGGCTCAATCATTATCACCCGCCGTTCCCATTTAAGAATTTCTATCTGATATGAAAATTTCTCGTAAAATGCCGCTGTCCTTTTTGCTTTTAAAATTAGTTTCCTGCATTCCTTATGCATGTTTTTGTTAAACAGAAATGCAATATCGGCAAGCATTCCATTGAGTTCGCTCTCTATGTTATCATGACTGTGATAACTGCGAAGGCATTTTAAAATAAGATGATACAAATGATTTTTAAACCTTGAAATATTTTCAACACATGCTTTTTTATCCACAAGTAAAGCGGAAATAATTTCTTTTTCATTGTATTCCGACTGTTTTTCAATATATCCAAATAACTTCATGTATTCGCTGCCATTTCCTCCGGCATGGATTGCCGCGTATTTCCTGAAGTATGTTTTTTCATTCTTTTCAAGAGAATGAATCAGAATAAAAAGGGCATCAGAAGTTTTCATATGTTAATTCGGTTATTCCAAAAGTAATTATTTTGTTCAAATGACTAAATTTGTACAATAATCATAAGATAACAAAAGATGACAAAGATTCTTGTTGATATTTCAAAAGCCTTTGGAATAATGTCTGAAAGTGAAATAAAATCATTTTCCGGAAAACTTGAAACCTCATACAGAATGCTGCTTGAGAAGACGGGCAAGGGTAATGATTTTCTGGGATGGATAACACTCCCGACATCCCTAGATAACGCTCTTATTAATAAAATAAATTCAGAAGCCGAAAGGCTTGCCGAGATTTCAGAAATTATTGTTGTTATTGGTATTGGCGGTTCATATCTGGGTGCCCGCGCAGTTATCGATGCGCTTAAACCTCAATTCGGCCACCTGTTCGGGGAAACAAAAAATCCGCAAATCGTATACGCCGGAAATAACATCAGTGAAGATTATCATGCTGAACTTCTGGAGCTGCTCGATAAGAAAGATTACAGTATTGTTGTTATAAGTAAATCGGGAACGACCACAGAACCTGCAATTGCATTCCGGTTATTAAAAAACCATATTGAGAAAAAATACGGAAATAAAAAATCAAAAGAACGCATCATAGCCATTACAGATAAAGAAAAAGGTGCATTAAAAAAGTTTGCCACTTCTGAAGGCTATGTCACTTTTGAGATACCCGATGATGTGGGCGGCCGTTTTTCCGTGCTCACACCGGTTGGCCTCTTACCGGTTGCAATGGCAGGTATTGATATAAAAAAAATTATTGCCGGTGCGGCAAAAATGCAGAAACAGCTTTGCAGTAAAACCCACCTGGAAAATAATCCTGCTGCCATTTATGCCGTGATACGAAATATCCTTTACATGAAAGGAAAAACAACGGAGATTCTTGTCTGCTATCAGCCATCCTTGCAATATTTTTCAGAATGGTGGAAACAGCTTTACGGCGAAAGTGAAGGGAAAGACGGCAAAGGAATATTTCCAGCCAGCGTAGGTTTTACAACGGATCTTCATTCCATGGGCCAATATATTCAGGATGGAGTGCGTAATATTTTTGAAACAGTTATTTCGGTCGAAAGACCAAGGAAGCATTTGCAGATACCCATGGATGCCGACAACCCTGATGGATTGAATTTCATTGCAGGAAAAAGATTGCATGAAGTAAATAATATGGCTGAGCTGGGTACTGTGCTCGCTCATGTTGACGGAAATGTTCCCAATATAAAAATTAGCATTCCTGTTCTTGATGAAGAAAATTTGGGTGCATTGATTTATTTTTTTGAATTTGCCTGCGGCCTCAGCGGCTACCTGCTTGATGTGAATCCCTTTGATCAGCCCGGAGTTGAAGCTTATAAAAACAACATGTTTGCATTGCTGGGAAAACCCGGATTTGAAGAACAAACGGAACAAATAAAATCAAAACTTAAAATATGAAAAAGATAATTAATGTGGTTTTTTTATTGTCGGTTTTTGTGTTTTCGTGCTGGCCCGGACCGTCCGATAGTGATATGACATTCAAAATCACCGTTCCTGAAAACACCGACAATTCAAAATTATTGTTCAGTCCCGATGAATATTCAATGCAACTGGAAAGAGTTTCAGTAATGACAGGCTCAAATTCCGGACTTGAAATTAAATGGTCAGCAAAAGAAAACTCCAAGCAGCAATTGGTGATGAAAATATTTCTTCCATCAACAGAGAAATTTAAAATATGGAATTCATCGCCTGAAAAGGTGGAATGCTCAACTCCTGAACTGCCTTTTACCTTAACTGAAAAAGATTTTGACAGTGTTTATTCAGCAAGAGTTCAACGCAAAATAAATGCATATATCAGCCTGAACAGGGAAACACAAATTATGTCCGATCAAACGGATGTGGATTATCTTACTTTTCCAAAATTTTCACTTGAAATCAGTAAACTTCATTTTACGAAGAACACAATAACAATGGAATGTAAATTTGAAGGGTCGCTGACAGAGAAATACAAAGAAATAATCGGTGCTGATTATTCGATCAGCGGTACATACAGTCTGGATAAAATAAAAACAGGCATCATGGAAGTTGATGATTGATTCCTTAAATGTACATTTGTAAAAAATAAATTATGAAAAAACTTTTAAATTTTTCATCTGCAATTTTGCTAATAATTTTTCTCGTTTTTGTTTCATGTTCAGGTAACAGTAAAGAAATACGCGAAAAAGCTGTAACCGATTCAATAGCACGTGAGCAGGCAATTGCAGATTCTGTTAAAAAAATTGAAGAACAATTCCCTAAATCTCTGGTAATTCAGGGAACGAATGTTAACATGCGCGTTACTCCAAAGCTTGATGCAGTAATAATTAAACAATTGAAAACTAACGACACCTGCGAGGTTCTTGAAAAAGGAAAAAAACAAACAGTTATGGATAAAACGGATTATTGGTATAAAATCAAATTCAGAAATAAGGAAGGTTGGATTTTCGGTGCGTTCACATCAATAAAACTCCCGCCGGAAACGGAAGAAAAACCGAAAACAGGAATTATATTTCATCAGAAAAAAAATAAATAATGGAAAATAAAATAAATTTCAAACTGCTGCAGGATGCCGACCTGAAAGGTAAAATTGTGCTTGTCAGGGTTGATCATAATGTTGTAAAAAAAGGAATTATTCATGACCCGTACCGTATTGACGCCACTCTGGGAACTTTATTTTATATCATTGCCAAAGGCGGCAAACTTATTTTGATGACTCATGTCGGACGGCCGAAAGACAAAAAAACAGATGATATAAAAATCAGCGAAGATTCATCGGTTCACCCCATTGTTGACTACATACAAAACAAACTTCATATAAAGCTTGGTGTTCCTGAGTTTCATCTTACCGGCACCAAAGGTTACCTGGGTATTGAAACATCGGTTAACCACATGATCCGCGATCTGAAAGAAGATAAAATCGACGGCATCTACCTTCCGAATACTCGCTGGTTCGGAGGTGAAGAAGCCAAAGGTGAAGACGGTGACAGGTTTGCATATCAGCTTGCGGGGCTTGCTGATATTTTTGTCAATGATGCTTTTGGCTCATGGCAGCCTCATGCCTCAACAGTTACTGTTACCAAGTATCTGCCTTCGTATGCCGGTTTCCTGATGCAGAAGGAATTGCTGAACCTTGACAGGATCTATCAGCCTGAACGTCCTTTCGTTTCTGTAGTAGCCGGTGCCAAATTTGACACCAAAATCGATTCATTGAACGCGTTGCTGAAAGTGTCAGACAGTCTTGTGCTCGGCGGGGTTATTTATAATGCATACCTCTGCGCAAAATACGGAATAGAAATAAAGGGCATTGAAGCCGAAGACATGGAACATGCAAAAGCTTTCGTTAATTTTGCGAAAAAATATCCCGGAAAACTTGTCGAACTTCCGTACATAATAGAATCAGATACAATGGAAGGTCGTATCGATGGCAAATTCCGAACACTCGATATACGCAGAATTAAATCAGGAACGAAATTGAATTATATTCTTGACGTAGCCAAAGAATCTTTTCATGAAAAGGATGTGAATGATGTTTTTCATTCGGCAAAAACAGTTTTTGTAAATGCAGTTATGGGTTACACTCCTTATTTTAATGAAGGCACAATAGCTCTCGATGAACTTATTGACAACAACCTCGAAGCTGTAAAACTTTATGGCGGCGGCGACACCATGCAGGAATTGAAACGTTTGTTGCCCGGATTATATATCGTAGCTCTTGATGACCCTAAGTATTATATTTTCACTGGAGGCGGTGCCGTTCTGAAAGCTATTCAGGAGGGAACATATTACGGGCTTGAACCTGTGAAAGCTTTATGCAAGTAAAAACTATTCTGTGAAACTCTGTGATTTTTTAACCGCAGTGATCTCTGTGTTTAAAATTTAATTGTACAATTTTTTAACACAGAGTACACGGAGAATACACAGAGTTACACAGAGGAAATCATAAATAATGAGAACCTTTTTCAAAGCAGTTACTTTATTTTTTTTATTTGAAACTTTATTTGTTTCTTGTTCCTCAAAACACAGGCATCATTCCAATGATTCTGACACTTCGTTTGTAAAAGGAAAGGTTACTGAATTGATAAAATGCCGTTATGACGCTACCCAAAGTTATGCATTGTATCTTCCCGCAAGCTATGATAAAAACAAAAAATGGCCAATCGTTTACATGTTCGATCCTCACGGAAAAGGTTCTTTGCCTTTAAAAAAATACAGCAGCATCGCTGAAAAATTCGGATATATTCTGATCGGATCAAATAATTCGAAGAACGGACTTTCCATGAATATGATAAAAATAATTTTTGACACCCTTTATTCTGATTCACACAGAAAATTCAGCATTGATGACATGGCTGTGTATGCTGCAGGATTTTCAGGCGGTTCGAGGGTTGCAAGCAACCTGGCTACATACGGTAAAATCAAATCGGTCATAGGTTGCGGGGCAGCTATGAGCAGTACCGATGCTAATTCCGCAAACAAATTCGGCTATTTCGGTATTGTTGGAAACGAAGATTTTAATCTTACAGAAATGCTGGCAATAAAAGATGTTCTTGATAAAACCGCAACGCCTCATTGCTTTACTATTTTCAACGGCAAACACGAATGGCCTCCCGATAGCGTGATGCAACAAGCATTTCTGTGGACTGACATACAGGCTATGAAGAAAAAAATAAAAGATGCAGATTATTCTATTGCCGATACTTTTTATTATAAATGGACAAAAGAATTTGAACAAATAAAAACCACAGATCAATATGACGCATATTTACTTTGTGAAAAAATAATCAGCTTCTTCGATGGAATTAAAGACGTAACAACATTCAAAACAATTTTAGAAGAATTGAAGAAAAATGCAACCGTCATAACTGCCATTGAGAAACAAAAAATCATTTCAGTAAAGGAATCCTTGTTGCGGGCAGAGTATACTGTAGCCATGAATGATAAAGATACTACATGGTGGAAGCAGCAGGTAGCGATGATCAATCAGCAGATAAAAAAGGCTTCCGAAAAATCAACAGCGCAAATGTATAAGCGGATATTGAATTATTTAAGTCTCGTCGCTTATATGAATGCAAGCAGTACTATCAAGGCAAACAATTTTGATACGGCATTTAAGTATGTTGAAATTTATTCGCTTGTCGATCCCGGTAATCCGGAACACGCATATCTTAAAGCTTCACTTCTGATGAAAAAGGGAAAACTTTCCGATGCACTGGCTTCGCTTGAAAATGCCGCACAGCTTGGCTTTGCCGAATCCGACAGGCTGGAAAGAGATACTGTTATGGACCGTTTGCGTTCACTGGAAAAATATTCGGAAATTCTTGACTCAATAAAAAGCAACGTTGATAAGGAAAAATGAAATTTATTGAACTGATACAGAAACGGCAAAGCGTCAGAAAATATTCCGGCAAAATTGTCGAAAAAGAAAAAATAGTACGCTGTATTGAAGCTGCACGTATGGCACCTTCTGCATGCAATGCACAACCATGGAAATACATTGTGATTGATGATCCCGAACTCAAAAATAAAGTTGCCAGAGAAACTTACAGCACGATAGCCCCTTTTAATAAATTCGCACTTCAGGCGTCCGTTATTGTTGCAATAGTAATGGAAAAACCCAATTTCCTTTCACAGTTCGGAGGCAGGGTAAAAGATAAGGATTTTTACCTGATTGACATTGGTATCACTGCTGAGCATTTTTGCCTGCAGGCAGCTGAAGAAAGACTGGGAACCTGCATGATAGGATGGTTCAACGAAAAAACCGTGATTAAACTTCTCGGCATTCCCACCGGGAAAAGAATTGGATTATTGATTACCGTCGGTTATGCTGCCGATGAACCCCGGCAGAAAAAACGAAAAGACTTTTCCGATATGAGCAGTTATAATGAATATTAATTTTTATATAAACACAGGCAACCATAACGCTATTTTTCTCATCTTTGGTATTATAAATCCATTTTATATGAAACATAAAATACTCTTTGTAATTTTTACTTTTGCAATATATGTTTATTCGGCCCATGCACAAGTGGTAATAAATGAGTACTCATGCTCTAACCTTAGCCAATTTGTTGATAACAACAGCGAATACGAAGACTGGATAGAGTTGTACAATAATTCTGCTTCAGCTGTTAACCTGACTGGATATTATATAAGCGATGATTCCCTGGAAAACACCAAATGGCCTATCCCTTCCGGAATTACAATCGCAGCATACGGATATCAGCGTTTCTGGGCTTCGGGACGCGATATGGTAACAGGAACAAATTATCATACGAACTTTAAACTCACACAGACAAAAAACAATAATGAATTTATTACTTTTTCCAACCCTTCAGCAGTGATTATCGATCAGAAAGAGATTAATCAGAGAACACAGGTTGGCCATTCCATAGGCCGTACAACAAACGGTGATACCACATGGAGCATATTTACCACTCCAACACCCAAGGCGAGCAATAATTCATCCACTCCTTATGTCGATTATGCAACAAAGCCTCAGGAAAATTTAACTGCCGGGTTTTATGCCAGCGCTGTAACAGTTACTCTGACAACCAATGAGCCAAGTTCTGTAATTCGTTATACACTTAACGGATCACAGCCCACGGCCGCATCGACACTTTATTCGGGACCCATTACTGTTTCAACAACCAAAGTATTAAAAGCAATAACCATCAGCACAGATCCCGCCATTTTACCGAGTTTTATAATATATAATACATATTTTATTAATGTTTCACATTCTGTTGTTGTAGTTTCCATTGCAGGCGAACAGGTGGACAATCTGGCAAATGGAGACGGATCATTGGTGCCTGTGGGCACATTCGAATATTTTGACACACTGCAGCAGCGTAAAGCCAAAACCATGGGCCAGTTCAACAAACACGGCCAGGATTCATGGGCTAACAGTCAGCGCAGTCTTGATTTTGTGTCACGCGATGAGATGGGATATAATTCCGCAATTAAAGAAAAACTTTTCAATCTTTCGGATCGCGACAGTTACCAGCGTATGATGCTTCGTGCTGCCGGCGATGACAATTATCCCGCAGATCATAGTTCAGCAAATGAGGGTAGCGCTCACTTGCGCGATGCCTATGTTCACAGCCTTGCCAAAATGGGAAGTCTTGATCTTGATGTCCGCATTTCAGAAAAAGCCGTTATTTATCTGAACGGGCAATACTGGGGTGTATATGATCTGAGGGAAAGACCGGATGATCATGATTTCACGGATTATTATTACGGACAGGATAAATACAAATTACAATATCTTCTGTATTGGGGCGGACGCTGGGCTGAATACGGCGGACAGCAGGCAATGGACGACTGGGATAATTTTTATAATTACATCATGACCCTCAATATGGCAAATCCAACCAATTACCAATATGTTACTGATCGCTTCGATGAAAAGAGCCTTGTGGATTATGTGCTGGTAAACATGTTCAGTGTTTGCAGCGACTGGCTGAACTGGAATACCGGCTGGTGGCGCGGATTGGACAGCACAGGCGGGCATCTTAAATGGGGTTATATACTATGGGATAATGACGCAACGTTCGGGCATTACATTAATTATACAGGTATTCCGAACACTACTCCTGACGCCGATCCTTGTGATCCTGAAACACTTGACGGCAGCTCAGATCCTGAAGGTCACATACAATTACTACTGAAACTAAGGGAAAATCCCGGTTTCAACCAATATTACATTTCCCGGCAGCTCGACCTGTGGAATACTGTTTTTAGCTGTGATAACATGATCCCGTTTCTCGATAGCGTTGTTGCCATTATCGATCCTGAAATGTCAGATCATGCCATCCGCTGGTATGGCACTTATTCCGAATGGCAGACAAATGTTCAGCTTCTGCGCGATTTTATTATTCAGCGCTGTACCGCTCTTACCAGCGGCTTTATTGATTGCTACAGCCTGACCGGTCCGTACGATCTTACATTGAACGCTGTTCCGGCAAACGGAGGAAATATATTATTGAATTCTTTGCTGATTACACAGTATCCATGGACAGGAACATACTTCGGAGGAATAGAAAACAAACTTGAGGTACAACCCGCCTGGGGTTATGAGTTCACAAACTGGTCATCTGATTTCACTGCATTCGTTCCCGGTTCCACTGCTGACAGCGTAGCTATTACTCTTGCGACCTCAGATACTATCACTGCTCATTTTCTTTATACAGATATTCCGGAGTTGGCTTTGAGCAATCCCACAGTATCAGCATATCCAACAATATTCAGTGGTGCCACGGTCATTGATTTTAATCTTCCTGATGAGTCACAGGTATCTCTCAAACTGTATTCTCTCCAGGGACAGGAAATAATCACAATAATTGATCCTGATAAAATTATGCAGCAGGGGCATTATGAATATGAGATAAATCTTAGCAGTACTTCTCTTCTAGCAGGTATGTATATAGCTGATTTTATTGCCGGAAATTACAGGCAATGCATCAAGCTGATATATTCTCCGCAGTAATTCTACGCCTCTCTGTGCAACTCTGTGATTTTTTTTCTCTGTGATCTCTGTGTTAAATTTTTTAATTGTACAATCTTAAACACAGAGAGCACAGAGTTAACAGAGATACACGGAGAAATTATTCGTTAAAGAATTTTAAAGCAATTATTGAGCAGATATTTCAGAGAGTGTTCGGGAAATTTTTAATCCGTTAAGTTTTATTGCTGCACCGATCTGCACAATAAAGCTGCCTTCGAATTTTTCATCTTTCATGCTTGTAATGACAATGCGGTAAAGACCCGCTTCAAGTTTTTTGTATGGCTGTAATGTATCACTGACTATTCTGAAAAGAGCATTGTTATTTTTGCCGGAAGGTTGTGCAAATAATTCATCGTTATCGTCATTGCCGCCTAGCATAATCCATTCATTTTTAAAAGAATCTTTTTCTGTTGAATCATTAATGCTTACCTGGCGTTCAAGCGCTATCCAGGGATCAAACCAGTTTCCGTTTGTTTTTCGGTATTCATAATATTCTTTTTCGACGACATCACCTTTGTCAGGAAAAATAACAGGAGAGACGGGTGACATTAATCTTATCCCGATTTCTTCAGTTTCCTGCGGGAGAAAAAAATACAGGTAATAAAAGTTTTTTCCGGCAGCTGTATCCGACACTTTCCATGTTGAATCAATGAAACCAAAATAGCATTTTGAATCAGAATAAGGGTAGCGTAAGTCTTGTCCGTTGCGTTCCGTTTTGCCCAGCTCGGCACCAAAAACATTCAGCCTTTGCGTTTGAGCTTCAGCATAAATGAATGATAATAATATGAATATAAAAATCCTCATAGAGCAAGAGTGCAATTCAAAAATACAAAAAGCGGACCATAAACAATTAATTATATTTTTCAAATTGCCTTATATTTGTATTTAATCCTGAAAAAATGTGCGGACGTTTTTCATTTGCATTGACCGATAAAATCATTGAAGAACACTTTGATGTGGACATTGAAGATTATGATTTCATTCCGAATTATAACTGTGCCCCATCGCAGAATCTTGCCGTGATCACCAATGAAAGTCATAGAAGATTCAGCTATTTTAAATGGGGCATGGTTCCTTTCTGGGCTAAAGTTTCATCTGTCGGAAATAAAATGATAAACGCTAAGGCGGAAACCATTTTTGAAAAACCTGCTTTTCGTAATGCCATAAAAAGCAGACGCTGCTTAATTCCCGCTGACAGTTTTTACGAATGGAAAAAGGGTAAGGAAAAAATTCCTTATCGTATTATGATGAAAGATGAATCGCCTTTTTCTATGGCCGGAATTTGGGAAACATGGAATGATGCTGAAGGAAAACCTCTTTTTACATTTTCTGTAATTACCACTGAAGCAAACAGTTTTATCAAAGACATCCATCTGCGGATGCCCGTTATTCTTAGTGCGACAGATGAAAAAAAATGGCTTACCACAAGTTGTTCAGATAAAATAATTTCTATGATGAAGCCTTATCCATCAGAATTAATGATTGCTTATCCCATTTCAAAACTTGTGAATTCGCCTGTAAATAATTCAGCGGAAATACACAAAGGGGTTTAGTACTATTCAACGTTTTTGGGGAGTCTGTCTTCGATAAACTACCATTGACGTATTTTCCTAATTTGCTAATATTGAATAAAATAAATATCGAACACCGAATAATGAATTTTGAATAATGAACTTAGATTTTTACGTCATTCCATATTGCTTTTTTGTAAAAGATTATTCCTCAGACAGACGTGCATAGGGATAAATAACAACACTGTACATTGCCCATACTTTTTTCATTAAATTCCAACCTGTCAGGCTGAGTTAATCGAAGCCTGACTTACTTCACATCTTCATGCTGTAAAGCATTCTGAGTTCTTCACTTCTGCTGTGATCCGTATAAAGAAAATATAGCTTACCATTGTTTATTTTAATATTATCCACAAACGGCAGATCGGGAATCTGAACAGAATTTATTAACTCACCTGTTTCAATATCTATTTCTTTCAGCGTGGAGATACCACTTTTTCTGAACATAGCATAGGCTTTACCCGAGCTTTCATCAAAATAAATTTCGCGTTTCCAGTTTTTATCCAGATGAAAAACGATGGGGATTTTTTTTACGAGTTTGCAGGAATCGTCAAAAAAACCCATCCATGAATCCTCAAAATTAAAAAGGAATAATGTGTCATTAATATTTATAAGGGGAGCAAAAACCGGTTTGTAAAACGCCATATCCTCA
Organism: Bacteroidota bacterium; assembly: GCA_043801235.1. GTDB lineage: Bacteria > Bacteroidota > Bacteroidia > Bacteroidales > CG2-30-32-10 > DAOQAK01. The sequence goes on from JAZDMF010000314.1 coordinate 23,014, forward strand.
AACCTCGCCTGCGTTTCAGGATCATCGGAAGAACAAATAATTCGCGCCCTGTCGTTCAGCATGCGTGCATTGTTTTCGTTCTTTACTGTAATCAACTCAGAATATGTCTTTGCTTCTTTATCATATTCCAGGTATTCCAGCATTTGATCATGCAGCGAATATTTTTTCAGGTACATTTTATCTGCTTTCGCTTCTGCAAGCAAATCAAAAAGCATGATAAATTCATCGGAAGGATAAGGGTAAAGGAACTCAATATTTCCTGTATCAATTGAAAGCTGGAAAGCTTCGCTTTTTGAAATGAAATACCGGTTGTCAAAACAATCACTGTAAAGCTGATCGGGTTTTTTAACGGGTACTGAAAAAACCGTGTCGCCTTCTGATGTGAGCACATAAAGCCTTGCCTGCGAAAGCATTTTATTTCTGTATGCAAGTGCCAGGATTTTATCATTCACAAATTCATAATCGGTAATATACAAAGGCTCATCTTTTGTAATTGGCAAGGGTTTTACGTTAGTAACCGATAATTCGGGCAACTCATTAATTTTTCCCTGTAAAAGAATTTCTGCTTTCTGGCTGAATGAAGAAACGATAATTTCCTTATTAAAATATCCAAGGTGTGATACTGAAAGTTTACATGGAAATGATGTCACAGAAATTTTAAAAAAGCCGTTTTTATCAGATACAGCAACTTCTGAATTATCAGCACACATAATGCTTGCAGAAGAAATGTGATTGCTGAGTGAAGAATCTCTGACAACACCTTTTATTGTATAAAAGTCCTGCTGACTTTTGGCAACAAAGCATGTGATGATTAACAGGAATGATATGCAAAGGTATTTCTTCACAGGAATAAATTTGGTTTTTTCAGGCAATCCGGCCAGGGCGAGTGAACCGGATTGCCCGAAGGGTTGGCAAAAAAATAACGGAACAGTATATGGAACAAAGCTAAAAAATGCTTTTTGCGCTTTCTTCTTTTGCTTTTTTATCATTCAGCCAGCTGAAATAACTCTGGGTTTCGATAACAACAACACCGCCGGTAAAATCGCCGTAATTAGCAGGAACTCCTCCGGTATACACAGCAATGCTCCCTATTGCATTACCCGGGATATGAATCTGATTATCCCGCATTTTAACTCCATCAACAATAAAAATGGCATCTCCGTCTCTGGAACCCCTGAAATATATTTCATCTCCATCATCGCTTACGTAAACATCGGTCATTGTGCAACGCAAAATGGATGAGATTTCTTTTGAGTCTGGTAATTGGTCGAGTTGACCCTTTGGAATAACTGTAATATTGCCTAATCCTTTTTCGATAGGTTTTATAGCAGTAATGTCAATGGAAACAAGATAGGTTACTCCATCTGTAGTCATAGCAAGGTTATCAACAAATGTTGGTTTGTCGGCGATTACATTTACATTTGGATAAATAAGAGTGTCGTAGGTGATGAATGTAACATATACGTTGTATGTTCCGGGATCTAATGGTTTCAGGGTGAAAGTACCATCTTTGCCGGCCTGTGTTGCAATTAACGCTCCCATATGTTTTACAAATACTGTAGCGCCGGGTAAAATTTCATTTGTTTTTGCATCGATTATTTTTCCTTTTATTTCGCCTGGGCTTTGCGCTATTATCAATGCAGGGAGGCAAAGCGCGGCAATGTAAGTCAGAAGTTTTTTCATAATGTATAGATTTAATTTAGGAAATTGATTTGTTCAAAAATAAGCCAGGAATGCACGAAATGAAAGGCATATCCGGTTAACGGCGTCAATGAATCAGTTTGCGGCAGGAATTTTTAAGGAAAAGGAAATTTTTTACTTAATTGTTTTACTGTTCAATTGCTAAATTTTCATTAGTCAACAGGGAAATTCATAAATCAAATTGTTTCTACACTTTTTAACACAGAATTCACAGAGCTTTCCACAGAGGACACAGAGAAATAATAATAATTATTTTGAATTCATAACTCTGCATTCTGAATTAAAAAGCTGTTTTGAATTTGAGTTTTCGGATTTGTTATTTATTTGGAATTTGTTTTTTGTTGCTTCGTAAATCTAAAATCGTAAATTGTAAATCCTGTCTTAAATTTTATGAATGGTATACACCACAACCCCCCAGATCTTAAAGTCCATGTCTCCGGTAATTTCTATGGGATTGAATTTTTCGTTCTCCGGTTTAAGAAAAAGCTTCTTCCCTTTTTTAATAATTCTTTTTACAGTGAATTCTCCGTCGATAACGCCAATAACAACCTTACCATCTGTGGCTTCCACAGAGCGGTCAACAATAAGTATATCGTCATCTGAAATCCCGGCGTTAACCATGGAATTACCATCAACCCTTACCAGGAAAGTAGCGGAAGGATTGCGGATAAGATATTCGTTCAGATCGAGTTTTCGGTCAAGAAAATCGTCGGCAGGTGAAGGAAAGCCGGCCGAAATTTTTGTTGTATAAAGATCAAGTTCGAGCGATTTGCCCTGCCAGGGTCGGAAAATTTCAATTACAGGTTTTTGAGCTGTTGTTTTTTTCTTCATGGATAACAAACAATAATTGTGTGTATATTTATCCGGTCACTCATAGCCATACGCCAGTTGGTGGACATGTTGAAAAGTGACATACCGGTCGACTTCGACTCGCTTCTCCTTTACGCATGTTTCAGAAGAATCGGCTCAGTATGGCGGTTATTAATATCATTTTGGCTAACACAAAAAAGTAAAATCGTTTTTCAGTAATTAAATTAATCCCACACAAAAAGATACTTCACTCCTTTGTACAAATATTTTAACACAAAGCCTACCGGGCCGGGTTTTACCTTTTTCTGAATATAAACAGTAATGGTTGAATATTCTTCAAGATGATCTAGTTTGTTGATCTTTCCTTCAAGCAGGTCTATGTCTGTATTCAGTCGTTCCAGTTCTTTTTCTACCGCAAGTGTTTCTTCAACATTGGCTGCTTCTTCAAGAAGTTCAAGATAACGGGTGCGTGCTTTCAGAGCATTTTCAAAGCGTATGGTTAGATTGGTATATTCTTCGGTGATATCTTCGGCATAAACATTTTTATTTTTAACAGTACCTAAAGCTGTAATTTCAGCAAGCGCACAATACAAACTGTCTGCCTTAACGCGAATGGTTGTGTAGGTGCTGCCGGTGTTCAGAACATAGCCGTTATATTTCTTTGCAATTTTTATGATACGTACATTTGCTGTATCGGGTTTTTTTACAACCACTGTTACATTTGCATTATATACCATCATTCTGCCTGGAGGAATCAGGCTTTGGGTTTCAGTCTCACTTGTCTTATCGCTGGTGGTGCCTGTGATTCCCAAGTATGAGGCATTATTATAACCTGTAGAGCGGTAACTGCGTTTGCTGTTTCCGCAACTGAACATAATTGCACATAAAAAGACCAGCGCAACAGGGTAAAGAATGGGTTTTGTTTTCATATTAAATGTATTGTTTGATTAACGCCAAATGTATGATGTCAGTGGGCAGATGTCAAATATAAAAAAAATCCACATTTGACTTTTGACATGAACCATCTGCCATCTGATATGAAAAATATTTTTTTTATTTTTTAAATAATGTACTTTCCTTTATTTCGACAATCTTGCCAAACCTGGCAATGTCTTTCATGTCCAGCCTTTTCTTATCGCCAACCAGGCAAATAACGACAGGTTTTCCTTTTATATTGTTGGTGTAGAATTTTAGGATATCATCGAATGTGAGATTTTTGTATGCTTCCAGTTTGTATTTTGAAGGATCTTCAAAATAGCCTTTTAGTTTCCATCCCACAAATTTTTCCGAAAGTTCCCTGAAATCGGGCCTGCTGGCATAAGCTTCCTGAACCAGGGAGCTGCGTATAGTTTCAATGCGTTCTTTCTTTTCCGGCATATATCTTACAAGACTGTCAAACACCTGAATGGCTTCAACAGTTTTGTCGGCCTGTGTTCCGATGTATCCGATGAAACTTGAGCGTTTTCCAGGAAGAAGAGGAATAGAGTATGAGGCGCCTGCGGAATATGCCATTGAGCGATACTCTCTTATTTCCTGTACAACCAGACCGGAAAATCCTCCGCCGAAATAATCATTGAAAGCATCAATATAAGGCTCTTTATCGATGCTGTAATCTTCACCTTTTATGTAAAAATATATCTGGCTTTGGACGGCGTCTTTACGGTTCACGAAAAATACGGTGTTTTCATCATACACCTCATCGTTGATGACCACAGGCGATTCGGAAGTTTTTAAATCGGATTGGAACTTCAAGGCATTCTTCAAAATGTCTGTTACCTGTACCGTGGTATATTGGCTTCCTGTATAATGAATCTGCACTTCATAACCCAGTCCTTTTTTGAAAACTGCAATAAGGCTGTCGGCATTCAATGCCTTTATTTCTTTGATCGAAAGCCTGTTCAGGAAAGAAGACCTGTCTTTTTTTCTGACATATTGTAACAATGCCTGGGCTACGCCTGGTGCATCTGCATCTTCAAGTTTGCGGGTTGCCTGTTCTCCTTCAATAATGTTTTTCATTTTTTCCTTGTCAACAACGGGGTCGTATATCAGTTCCTGTAATAGTTCCACGCCTGCTTTAAGATCGGATTCAATACCTGTGAGTTCGGCGGTCAGGTAATTATCATTGCAGTAAAACGAATAGGTGCTACCAATTTTCTGAAATGCTTCTTTCACTTCATTCAGTGTTTTGGTTTTTGTTCCTGCATAATTCATCAGGTCGGCAGCATAAGAAAGCTGTGGTATTTTGTATTTACCCACACCGAATTTTATCATTAAAGTAAAAATGTCGTTTTCCGGATTTTCGGTATAATACAGCATGACACCTTTTGTCAGTTCAGCCACCTGCACATCTTCATTGAAGTTCACGAAATCTGCAACGGGTTCTTTAGCTTTTATGCTTTCGAATTTTACAGCAAATTCAGACAAGGCGTCTTGCTTTGGTTTTACAGGTTCGTAACCCGGCTTATCGAGTTTTTCCTTTTTGGGAAATCCCATTTTCGAAAGAAGTATCAGGTAATTTGTATTGTAATATTTTTCAGCAACCCTGACGATATCCTCTTTCGTTATTTTATTGATTTTATCAGGATAGATTAAGTAATCATCAATGTCGCGGTTTTGTGCAAAAGCTTGTGCAATAAGTACTGCACGGTTGTCGAAACTTTCAAGATTCAGTTTAAATTCAGTGTAAATATCTTTTTTTACTGCTTCCAGCAGCCAGTCATCAAATGCGCCTTTTCTTAAAGAATCGAATTCATTCATAATAAGCGCTTCGGCATTTTCGAGTGATTGCCCCAGAATTTTGGGAACAAAAAGAAAAACAGCAGAACCATAATCGTTGTTTTGACCTAGCGGAATATATTGTGCCGCCATAAGTTTATTGTCGAGTACAAGTTTGTCAAGAAGTCCTGTCTCTCCGTAGTTCGAGAGAATACGGTTGCAAACATCCAGTGCAATTTCATCAGAGTTTCCGTTTGGCACTGTACGAAAACCAATAATGCCAAGCTTTATGGGAGTAAGTTTCATTTCTACAGCTTCACGCCCGATAAAACTGTCTTCTTTGAAAGTTGGAAATTCAGGGACATCGCCCGATTTCCATGTTCCGAATTTTTCTTTGATGACAGGAAGCACATCATCCGTGATGAAATCGCCGCATATTACCAGAGCCATATTATTAGCCACATAATATGTTTTATAAAATTTATACATAGCATTCAGCGATGGATTTTTCAGATGCTCAATGGTGCCTATGGCTGTCTGCTGTCCGTAAGGATGCATTTTATAAAGGTACTTAAGAAAGGTTTCCAAGAGTTTAAAGGCAAAATTATCCATGGAACGGTTTTTTTCTTCATATACCACTTCAAGTTCAGACTGGAACGAGCGGAATACAGGATTTATAAAACGATGACTGTAAAGTTCAAGCCATTTTTCAATCTGGTTTGGTGGAAAAGCATTATGAAAAAATGTCATTTCTTCGGCAGTAAATGCATTCATCCCTGTGCCGCCAATACTTTTTATCAGCTTGTCGATTTCTGTCGGAACAGCGTATTCACTTGCTTTCAGCGACTGTTCATTTATTTTTTTCTGTATCTCTTTTCTTTTGGTTTCATCGGTTGTAATGCCAAGTGTATCATAAAGAGCATAAATATTTTCAAGATAAACTTTTTCATTATCGTAATCGGTGGTGCCCATTTCTTCGGTGCCCTTGAAAAGCATATGCTCAAGATAATGAGCAATACCCGTATGATCGGCCGGATCGTTCTTGCTGCCGGCCTTGGTGACCACCCCGCCGTAAACCAAAGGTTTTGAATGATCCTCATTCAATAAAACCGTCAGCCCGTTGTCAAGAACAACTTTTGTTACCTTTAACGGGTTGGTTTTTATAGTGTCCTGTGCCCGGGCAGAAAATGTGATGAGACATAATAGCACCGACAGAATACTGATTTTTTTAT
>JAZDMF010000315.1:0-4442 GCA_043801235.1 Bacteroidota bacterium
ATTCATATGATTTTTTTTCATCGAGTTCGTTATCCTCATTATATAAAAATTCTTCAATAAGCTTACCCTTTTCGTTATATTTATTCACACATTTCTGTTCGATATCACCGTTTATTTTAAAAGATATTTACATAAGAACATTCCCTTCGGAATCATATTCGGCATAAGCTGATTTTACAGCTTTCACATTTTCAAAATTCTCGCCTGCACCCGCCTGCATGTAGTCATACTTAAGGGTTGTGATGGTTTTTACTGCTGTCATATTCTATCTATGTATTAAAAAAAGGAATTGGTCATTGGTCAATAGTCATTAAGTTATTTTTTTCTTTATAACATCATTTATAGTCATTACGCTTCCCAACCTTCGGTGCGGGATAGGTCGCTGTCATTAAGTCAATAGTGAAATAGCAAATTAGTAAAATAATTTTCCAGGGGATTTTCAATGTCATCTCTAATCATAATTTAACATTAAAAAATTAATCATTTATAATTTCAATAAGTTTCAATCAATTTCAATTTTTAATTCTGACTTCTGCATTCTGAACTCTGAATTCTAAAACAATTATTACTTTTACCCTGCAAATATCCGAAACTGAATTAAAACTTACGCATATGGACACAAAATTTTTCTTTCCACTGCTTTTATTGTTTATTCCTTTTGTTATAAAATCGCAGAACAGCATTAAATATCCTGTCACAAAAAAAGTCGACACAGTAGATAATTATTTCGGAACGGAGGTTGCCGATCCCTACCGCTGGCTGGAAGATGACACTTCAGCTTCCACCGCTGCCTGGGTGACAGAAGAAAATACCATTACCGAAGCGTATTTTGATAAAATCACTTTCCGTGAAGCAATGAAGGAACGGCTTACAAAAATCTGGGACTATCCGAAATATGGAATTCCTTTCAAGGGAGGCACGAATTATTACTTTTACAAGAACAATGGCATGCAGAACCAGAGCGTACTTTACATACAGGATGGCCTTGACAAAGAACCTTCCGAAATGCTTGATCCGAATAAACTTTCGGAAGATGGAACTGTTGCGCTTGCCGAACTTTCGGTTTCGAACGACGGGAAATACCTTGTTTATCTTACATCAACCGGAGGTTCTGACTGGAATGAAGGTTATATTATGGATGTTGCCAATAAAAAGCTTCTCACCGATCATCTGAAGTGGATTAAATTTTCGGGCATTGCATGGAAAGGCGACGGATTTTACTACAGCCGTTACAATGAACCTGAAAAAGGCAAAGAATTATCGCAAAAAAACGAATACCACAAAGTATATTTCCACAAAACAGGAACTGATCAAAGCAATGACATTCTTATTTACAAAGATGATAAATATGCCAACCGCAATTATGCCGCGCAAACCACCGAGGATGAAAAATTCCTTCTTCTTTATGAAAGTGAGACTACAAGCGGAGTCGGGCTTTATTATCTGCGATTGGACAAAGATGAAAAAAAATTCAGACATATTGCTAAAGGTTTCGATCACGAATACAGCGTTATTGATGATTACAACGATAAACTAATAATTCTCACAAACTGCAATGCGCCGAAATACAAGCTCGTCTTGATTGATCCGGAGAAGCCGAAAGAAAAAAACTGGAAAACCATTATTCCGGAAACTACTGAAGTTCTGCAAAGCGTTTCTTTTGTGGGCGGAAAACTTGTTGCTGAATACATTAAGGATGCATGCAGCAAAGCTTATATATATACTGTAGAAGGAAAAATGGAAGGCGAAGTGCAGTTCCCGTGCATTGGCTCAGCAAGCGGATTCAGCGGTAAGAAAGAGGATAATACCGCATTTTATTCATTCACCTCTTTCACCTTTCCCTCAACTATCTATAAATTCGACGTGAGCGCAAATATATCGACTGTTTACAAAAAACCGGACATCGACTTTAACGTCGAAGATTACGAAACCAAACAGGTATTTTATACCAGCAAAGACAGCACAAAGGTTCCCATGTTCCTTGTATATAAAAAAGGACTTGTGCTTGACGGAAAAAATCCAACCTTATTATATGGTTATGGTGGTTTCAACATAAGTCTTACTCCCAGTTTCAGCCTCAGCCGTTTGCTTTTCCTGGAAAATGGAGGTGTATACGTTATGGCTAATTTACGTGGCGGCGGTGAATACGGCGAAGACTGGCACCTTGCCGGCACTAAAATGAAAAAACAAAATGTTTTTGATGATTTCATTGCGGCTGCGGAATATCTTATTGATACCAAATATACATCTTCTGAAAAGATTGCCATTGCAGGGGGATCGAACGGAGGACTGCTGGTAGGCGCATGCATGACCCAGCGTCCTGATCTTTTTAAAGTTTGCGTACCCCAGGTAGGTGTTATGGACATGCTGCGGTACCAGGAATTCACCATAGGCAGGGCATGGTCGGGCGACTATGGGACCAGCGAGGATAGTGAGGAAATGTTTAAATACCTTTACAATTACTCACCTCTGCATAATATCAAATCGGGAGTGAAATACCCCGCCACACTTGTTATGACAGCTGATCACGACGACCGTGTTGTGCCGGCACATTCATTTAAATTCATTTCCACTTTGCAGGAAAAACAAAGCGGAGGCAATCCTGTACTGATACGTATTGAAACCATGGCAGGACACGGTGCCGGCAAGCCCACTGCAAAAACAATTGAAGAACTTGTTGACCTGTATTCATTCATTATGTTCAATCTGGGGATGAATCCGAAATACTAATTAATGTCAAATATCAGATGTCAAATGGAAAATGTCAAATGTAGTCATAGTTTAATCAAAAGATATTTATTTTTGTTTTTTTTAATACCGTTTGCATTTTATTGTTGCAACAGCAATAATGCCTGTAATATTATTGTCAATTATCCAAGACAAACCTTATACGATATTGATAAATGGCATGTCAAAATTGATATTTCTGATAAATACACTTTAAATACGAAGTATAGTTTCGCAATAATAAAAGATACAGTAAATAATAAGAATGCATATATTTATTTATTAGATAAAAGTGCTTATGAGGAGTATAATTTCAAAAGTAATGTTACGGCACATGCGAAAGGCATTTCTTCAGCCGCTAGCCATGGGCGTTATTATGAGGGGGACACAATAACGAAGTGGGAAAAAAATAAAAACAGCAAAGGAACTGAAATTAATAAAGTGTATGTTGAATACGCTTTGCATGAGAGTAATAACACATCCGATGAGCCAGGTTACGTTCCGCCTGCTGAAATATACTGGAAAATCACAAAACGAGATACTTTAGGTCCGTTTTTTTACATCGAAATGCCTGAAAAATACGGTAAAGAACTGGGTATGGCTTGTGCTTTTAATATCAACGGTGATTCAGCAATTACTAAGGATATCGTCGACGATTTTGAAATAAAATAAACATTCAAATCATATTTTTAAGTCATATTTTTCTTAATACTTGTTTTTTGAGTTTTATATAATAAATAAAATGTTTACCTTTGCATTGAAATTATGACTGACTGCAATTAAGTACTTACTGAGTTGTATTCATTAACATAATTAATTATTAACAATTAAAAAATAATCAAATGAACATTTACATTTCGAATTTAAATTATTCCGTTAATGACAACGAATTAAATGAACTTTTTGCAGCATTCGGCACAGTGACCTCGGCAAAAGTAATTACCGACAAATTTTCAGGAAAATCAAGAGGTTTTGGTTTTGTTGAAATGTCTGATGATAACGAAGCAAACCACGCCATTGAAGAGCTTAACCAGACTGATTTCAAGGGAAAAACAATAGGCGTCAGCATGGCAAAACCCCGCACCGACAAACCCAAAAGGGATTTCGGCAACAACCGCGGAGGCGGCGGTTATGGTAACGACCGCAGGAATACCAAACGCTGGTAATAACACAAAATTAAATCCTCATCAATTGGTGAGGATTTTTTATTTTTATTTGTTTTTATTAAAAAAATCAAAAAGAAGTTTCACAAACTTTCATTCTGCCGCATCAGCATAGAATATGAAGAAAATTTTTCTACTGATAATATTTTCCCTCCTCGTATATAATTACAGCCATGCACAGCTATTCCGTAATGATACCGTTATTGCCACCTTTGGCGGAGTAGTCAGCGGAGTTTTTACCAAACAGGAGCTTGCTGTTATCGACACAGTTCAACTGGTTTTTAACACGAATAAAACGTACAAATACAAAATTCTTCAGTTCACGCTTGTTCCATCATATAATGAATGGTGCATGGGAAGCACGCATATAGAAAAAATTTCATTCAGCAATAAAATCTCAAATGAACAGCGAAAAATCATAAACAGTATTCCTGTCAGTTCTTCTTTCAGAATTGAATCGGTAACAGCTGATATTGAAGGAAAAATCATACAGATCAACAATTCCATAAGCATTTCCGTTGCGGGTTACCAGGCGTGCATTTTCAGGTATCC
>JAZDMF010000186.1:0-2598 GCA_043801235.1 Bacteroidota bacterium
AGGACCGCCGCAGGAAGGACAAACATGTGCATACAAAGAGCCTTTCGATAATGTTGCTGTAACATCTCGGCTCATCAGTACGGTTTCGGTTTTACTCATAACAACAGGGTTGATGAGTGTGGCCTTTCCGTCTTTCAGCAATACCGACTGGTACGAATATTTTATGGATAAGGAAAGAGTATACTTATTATCACTTTGACTTATCCCGATAAGCGTAACATCATTAAGGTAAAAACGATTGTACACCAGATTATCATCCGTGAACTTGTTGAACTTTTCAAAAGCTTCATTGGTAACAAAACGCCGCATGATCTTTGAATCCTTCAAAACCCGTGCAGTGACCATCTGCAGGAATCCGTTGCTGGCTTTGTCTTCCATATGTTGTATGCTGAAGGCAGGATACGTTTTCATAATTTCATTAACCTTTGCTGCCATTGTTGAATTTTTTGTTGCTCTCGGATGTATTGAAATACAATCGTCGTCCTGGGTTATTTCACAAAGTATCCAGTCGTAATCGCCAAGGTTGGTAATGGTTTTGCAAAAGCTGCACTGGCTTACATCGCCTGCATTTTTAGGCAGTTCGGCTCCGCAGTTCGGGCAATTCTGGGTGTTGAAAAGATTTTTTTCTTCAATGCCTTTTTTCTTGATGAATGTCCAGTATTCCACAAAATCTTCTGCGCCTCCTGAATTCAGTTGCGGGTATTTGCTGCTTACAAATTTATCAACGATTGATGCATGTACGGCTGTGTGAATTATTTCATAATTGCCGTCGTATTCGATCTTGTCGATATAAATATTATGGACAAGGAGTTTATCTATAGTATTTGTCTGATCGAGGAGGTTCATCATTTTGAACTGTATGTTCAGTCGTTGATACATCCCGTCGGAAATATACTTCCGCACTTTACCCATGTCTTTTTTCATCCATGCATCCTGTATGCCGATAAAAGCTGTTTTAACTTTAGCTTTAAAATTTTCGACATTGAACGTGGGATTTACTTTCATGTAACTTTCAAGGACTTTTGCTTTATCAGCAGCATTTCCTGTAGGCAACTGATTCAGTATGGTTTGCTGTTTGGCTTTTTTCTTTACCAGAATTGCAATGACAATAATAATCCCTATTACAACCAGGTTCCAGGGGAAAGGAATAGCTAATAAAATATAAATAAGTATGCCAATCAATCCACCATCGCCATCGCCGCCGCCGCCTCCCCCGCCACCACCACCGGCGCGTGCATAAAGTTCCAAACTGAAGGAAGAAACAATAATGATTAAAAGCAATCCAATGATTAAGTTTTGATTTCGGAGTAATAATGGTTTTTTCATATCCTTTTATTTAATCAATCAAAAGTAAGAATAAATTTGTTGAATCAAATCTTGTGGGTTTTTTATTTTTAATTTTGCAGCCGAAATGAAATTTATAGAAACTGGAAATTAATTGAAACTGACTTTTCGTTTTAATGTAGAGAAAGCAATTAATTTAAAATTGCAGACTAACAATATTTCTTTAAATTTCAAATAATTTCTATCAGTTTCTATTAATTTCTATTAATTTCATTTTATGTCTAAGGGCAAAAAGATAAAAACAGTATTTAAGATAGTTCTGTGGCCGTTCGTGTTTTTTATAATCTTTTCTATTGTCCCTGTAGTGCTTTATAAATTCATGCATCCTCCTGTAACTCCCTTAATGTTCCTTCGCAGCATGAATGACAGCACAAGATCAGACACTGCGAATTTGAATTATAAATGGGTGTCCATTGATGAAATGTCACCCTATTTATTCCAGGCGGCATTGGCTGCAGAAGACGACCGATTTTTAGAACACAATGGTTTTGATTTCCGTGCAATGAAACTGGCCTACCAATCGAATCAGAAAACAGAAAAAACAGTGAAAGGAGGCAGTACCATAAGCCAGCAAACTGCAAAAAATGTTTTTCTATGGCCGCACCGCGATTACCTTCGGAAAAGCATGGAAGCCTGGTTTACCGTGCTTATTGAATTTGTGTGGGGAAAGAAAAAAATTTTGGAAACCTATCTGAATGTGGTTGAGTTCGGCAACGGTGTGTATGGTGTGGAAGCCGCATCGCTGAAATATTATAAGAAACATGCATCAAAATTAACACAATATGAAGCCGCCTCGCTTATAGCTGTGCTTCCCAACCCGCATATTTATAAAGTGCTTAACCCTTCGAATTATACTATGCAGTACAGAAATGCCATAGTATACAGGATGGCGTATTTACCTAAGGTGGAGTTTAAATAATTACGATTTACGAATCAATGTAGTTTAGTTAAGGACTCCGAAGGAGTCAAATAATAATAACCACGGGTATAACCCGTGGAAAATAACCGATCTGTGAAAATGAACCCTGAAATGGGTTCAATATTTCTTCTTAACTAAACGACGTTGATTTACGATTAACGATTAACGAATGACGATGTTTGATTTTTCTTATTATTTTTGAAATCTGCAATCGTTAATATAATTTCGTTGCTCGTATTTTCGCATCATCGCTGCTTCACTTATACTTGCAGTTATTGCCAACGGATGACGGAAGACTGTTCTCCTATTTAATTTTCCCAACACCAAGTTCTACG
>JAZDMF010000188.1:0-9393 GCA_043801235.1 Bacteroidota bacterium
TACAGGAAATACCATATGATATAATAGTAGTGTTTTGTTATGCCTTTTAAATATATGTTCACTCATGCTATAAAATTACTATTTTTATAGCTAACAAATCTTTACCCCGAGGCAGAGCCTCGAGGAATTCTTTTGATTAAATGACAAACCTTCATTCCCATTTCCCGGTATTTCATTGTATTCTGAGATCATTTTTGCCAGGTATACATCAGAAAATCCTGAATTATCCAGCGTACTGCTTCCAAAAGCAATAGTGCCGCTTGAATAATCACCTGTCAGATAAATATTACCCATGACATCAGTTGCAATATCGCTTGCTGCATCAGAATATGTTCCTCCCGCTTTCTTTGCCCATTCCGGGTTTCCGTTAATCCCGTACTTAACAAGAAAAATATTTGATGCACCCGAATTGGTCAGGGTTGTTGTACCAAAAACAATTGACGGGCTTCGGAAATGACCGCATATATAAACATTGTCAAAAGTATCTAGAGCTATGCCCATGGCCAGGTCCCAGTCTGTACCACCGGTACTTTTTGCCCAAAGCATATTTCCTGTAGCATCGAACTTGGTTAAGAAAACATCATTTCCGCCATGATTGGCAAGAAGTGCAGTGCCAATGGAAAGAGTGTCGCTGAAAAAACTGCCGTCCATAAAAATTTCATCGGCGTCACTAACTGCAAGGCCTCTGATAAAATCATTGTCATTACCCTTCAAAGAATTCGCCCACAGGAAATTTCCTGAAGAGTTAAGTTTTGCAATAAAGGGATCGCTGCCGCCGCTGTTATACAAAGTATCGGAGCCTAGCACTATATAACTGCTACGGAAATAACCGGAAAGAAAAACCTCACCGACAGTATTTGTTTTAAGGCGCGTTCCAACGTCTGCCTGTGAACTACCCGCTGATTTCGCCCAAATAACATTCCCTGAATTATCAAGCTTTGCAACGAAAACATCATCCGATCCTGCATTATAAAAAGTATCGCTGTTAAAACTAAGCGTATCGCTGTCAAATAACCCTGTTATATATACATTGTCATCATTGTCACAAGCTATTCCCAGTCCCCAGTCATAATCGCTGCCACCAAAAGATTTCCCCCATACTACACTTCCGTCGGATAAAATTTTTACAAGGAAAATGTCATCATAACCTTCGCTGATCAGCATTTCGCTGCCAAAAAAAATAGTGTCGCTGCCGAAATAACCAATCATGTAAATATTTACTGAGTTATCAACAGCCATGTAAGATGAATAATCATTTTCTGTGCTACCAAAACATTTCGCCCAAACAACATTGCCGTAAGTATCGTAACACACCAGAAAAATATCATCATTGCCATGTGAAACCAGAAGAGTGTCACCGAAAAAAATACTGTCGCTGTTGAAATAGCCGGTAACATAAATATTTCCGGAAGTATCGGTAACTACCGAGGCAACCGATTCAGCGCTATTCCCGTTACCACTTTCAGCCCATTGCCATTCCTGAACCTGTGCCAAAGCTTTAAAGCAGGAAAAGCATAGCAATATCCCCAAAATTATTTTTTTAAAAATCCTCTGCGTTATCATAAAATGAAGAGGGCTAAAATTACTAAATTTGAATGAATCAAAAATATTTTTAATATCATAAATGTTATCACTGGTTTCTCTGTGACTCTCTGCATAAGGCCTCTGTAGCACTCTGTGTGAAAATTATTACACAGGGATTCTGCTGAGTTGCATGGAATTTCATTGTTTTATGAATAAAAAAGGCTATATACATAATAAAGTATATTTACCACTCTGTAATTTTATAACATTTAATTATAATTTTATAACAATTTTGTGGCAGCGGTTAAATAATTTTGTTTCATAGAATTATATATATAGTCATGCACATTTTGAAATATTAATCCCATTCTTATGAAAATAAAGAAAAATATAGCGCTGAGCGATTCGGGTTTTGTGTTCAATCCGAGCACCGGTGAATCGTTTTCCGTGAATCCGATTGGAGTAGAAATACTTCAATTGCTAAGGGAAGGTAAAGACAAAGACCACATTAAAGCCACCATCACCGAGCAGTACCAGATCGATGAGGCCACGTTTGAGCGCGACTTTGATGATTTCACAAACATGATGAAACATTATCTTTTAACTGAAACCGATGGATAGAAAAAAAATTACAGTGGCAGTCACAGGGCTGAATGCCGTAGATAATCCAGGTCCCGGCGTTCCTGTAATCCGTGCATTGAAGGAATCGGATTACTTTGATACACGTATTATAGGCTTTTCTTATGAATCTCTGGAACCGGGAATATACATGCACGATATTGTTGACAAAACATATCATCTTCCTTATCCCTCTGCAGGGACCGATAGTATCATTCAACGGCTTGAATATATCAATGAACAGGAAAATATTGATGTGCTGATCCCGAACTTCGATGCAGAACTGTATTCTTTCATGAAGATGGAAGATGTTTTGAAAAAAATGGGAATACGTACTTTTCTTCCTACTCTTGAACAATTCGAAGAAAGACATAAAATAAATCTTGAAACCTTTGGAAAAAAATACGACATAAAAGTTCCTTATTCAAGGGCTATCTTTTCTACAAGCGAAGTATACGGTCTTTCTGCCGACTTTACCTATCCTGTTGTTGTGAAGGGCAAATACTATGATGCATACATTGCATACAATCCAGAACAGGTAATTACCGAATTCAATAAAATAAGCTCAAAATGGGGATTGCCTATAATTATTCAGCAGTTTATTTATGGATCGGAATATAATGTGATTGCACTGGGTGATGGAAAAGGAAATACTGTCGGCGCTGTTCCTATGCGCAAACAATATATTACAGATAAAGGAAAAGCATGGGCAGGCATCGCCATCGATGAACAGGAACTTCTTCAAATGACAAGGGACATCATACTCAAAACAAGCTGGCGCGGCGGGATGGAGCTTGAACTGATGAAAACACGGGACAATGAATTTTATATGCTTGAAATAAATCCACGAATCCCTGCATGGGTTTACCTGGCCGTGGGAGCTGGACAGAATCTTCCGGAAGCACTTGTGAAACTTGCCATTGGTGATGAAGTGAAGCCATATACCGATTTTAAAGTCGGGAAAATGTTTATCCGATACTCATGGGATATGATTGTTGATATCGGAGAATTTGAACATATTTCCACCTTCGGGGAATTATAAATGTTAAATGATTAATGATAAATTTTGAATTGAAAAATATAGTCTTATGAAAAGTACAGAAAAACTCAGATATGAAAGGCCAATCATAAAGAAGCTGGAAACCGGCATGCCCAACAAATTCGGAATGCGCACTGAATATGCACCCATGACACATATTGAAGGCAATGCTGTAAAAGAACTCATTAAACAATACGGGTCGCCGCTATTTGTGATTTCAGAAAAGATAATGCGCGAAACGCTGAAAAAAGCAAAGCAGGCATTTACAACACGATATCCGAAAGTCCAATTTGCCTGGTCGTATAAAACCAATTACCTGAATGCTGTTTGCAATGTGTTTCACCAGGAAGGTTCATGGGCCGAAGTGGTTTCGGGTTTTGAATATCAAAAGGCACTTGATAACAACATACCGGGAAATAAAATAATTTTCAACGGTCCCGACAAAACCGATAATGATCTGAAAAAAGCCATTGCAAATGATTCCTTCATACACATTGATCATCTTGAAGAAATATATTCAATCATTACCCTGGCTAAAGAAATGAATAAAAAACCGAAAGTTGCTATACGGGTGAATATGGATACAGGCGTCTACCCAATGTGGGATCGCTTCGGATTCAATTTTGAAAACGGACAGGCCTGGGATGCTGTCAACAAAATAATGATGTCGGAACACCTTGAACTGGTAGGACTGCATTGTCATATCGGTACATTCATGTTAAGTTCAAATGCCTATGCCACGGCCGCATACAAACTTGCTGATCTTGCCTGCAGCATCAAAAGAAAATACAATTATCATATAAAATACCTCGACCTGGGTGGAGGCTTTGCTTCAAAGAACACGCTGAAAGGTTCGTTCCTGCCAGGCGCTGATATCAGCCCCTCCTTCGATGATTTTGCAGAATCAATCACTACTTCGCTTATCAATTCCGAACTGGATCCTCAGCATCTTCCCGTACTGATTCTAGAGACAGGGCGCGCCCTGGTTGATGAAGCAGGATATTTACTCGGAACCGTGATTGCAAACAAAAGGCTTGCCAGCGGTAAACGAGCCACTATTCTGGATATCGGGGTAAATATACTGTTTACATCGTTCTGGTATGAACACAAGGTGACCCCCGCGCAAGAATTCACCCATTTTACAGAAGACACGGTTTTGTATGGTCCGCTGTGCATGAATATTGACGTGATACGCGAAAATGTAAACCTCCCCCTGCTGAACAAAGGCGATAATGTTGTTGTGCATTATGTGGGTGCATATAACATGACACAGTGGATGCAGTTCATTACACTTCGTCCGAAAGTGGTGATGATAGACATGAACAACAAACCTCATATCATCAGGGAAAACGAAACAAACGAAAACATTGTATCACTTGAAAAAGTACCCGATCATCTGAAGAAATTCGAAATCTGAATAAAATATGCTTAGGATAAATTTATTCATTTATTTTGAAAACCAATGTTTTCCCCAAACCTTAAAGGGAGCATCGATTTTCAATGATTTCCCTTTAGGGATTATGGGCAAAAAATCATTGAAAATCTTTAACAAAACGCGTAAATTTATCCCGTGTACAGTATAAAATAAATGGATATTGAATATTATTGAACAAATAAAAAATTACATCCTGTTGTTTTTCCGCAGTACGCTGAACAGCTATTCGGCCGTATATTTTTCTGAAAACAAGTTGTTTGCCCTTATTTTACTCGGGGTAACTTTCTTTAATCCCTATGCAGGTTTGAGCGGACTGGTTGCGGTGGTAATTGGCAACCTGCTTGCCTACCTGATGGGATATAATGAATACACCATCACGCGCGGTTATTACGGCTTTAACTGTTTGCTGGTGGGGCTCGGGCTTGGAATCACATTCGATCCCGGTCTTGCTTTTTATATACTTCTTTCATTTGCTGCAATTCTTACTCTTTTTATCACCATTGCTATGGAAGGTGTGATTGGAAAATATGCCCTGCCGTACCTAAGCATTCCTTTTTTGCTGGCTACATGGCTGGTTTATATTGCCACCAAGCAATATTCCGAACTGGTCATCAGTCAGAATGGTATATATGTACTTAATGAAATTTATTCCGTTGGCGGTGACCAGTTGCTGAACAAGTATCACCAGATAAACAATCTGGGTATTCCGGTACCACTTGAAATATACCTGAAATCCCTTGCCGCAATTTTCTTTCAGTACAACATCATTGCAGGAATGCTTGTAGCTTTGGGATTGCTTATCTATTCAAGGATATCATTCAGCTTATCCTTGATCGGATTTTTTACTGCATACTTTTTTTACCAGTTCATCGGCGGAGATATCAACGCTCTTAGCTATAATTACATTGGCTTTAATTTTATCCTTACTGCCATTGCCCTTGGCGGTTTTTTCATTGTCCCTTCACGTTCTTCTTATTTCTGGGTGATCATCCTTACACCGTTAATAGCTATTGTTACAAGCGGATCAGCAATGATTCTCTGGACATTCCAGCTTTCTATTTA
Source organism: Bacteroidota bacterium (assembly GCA_043801235.1). Taxonomy (GTDB): domain Bacteria; phylum Bacteroidota; class Bacteroidia; order Bacteroidales; family CG2-30-32-10; genus DAOQAK01. The sequence continues at coordinate 5,679 of JAZDMF010000188.1, forward strand.
TTCACTGCCATTTAATGTAATTGTGCTGATGTTCCTGTACATACTGAAATTCCGCGTGAAGCAGACCTTGCGTATCGAAGAAGTTACAATCCAGCAGTATTCACCGGAAAAGAATCTGTATTCACAGATGAATTATAAAAGACGATTCAGCAACACATTTCATTTTCCTGTTTCACTTCCGTTCTGGGGCGAATGGAGCGTGTCGCAGGGACATAACGGAAAAAGAACTCACAAAGGCGAATGGAGCCATGCATGGGATTTTGTTATCAAAGGCAATGAAAATAAAACTCATAAGGAACTTGGCGTTCAGAAAAAAGATTATTATGCCTTTGACAAACCTGTTACTTCCTCTGCTGACGGAACCATTGAGGAAGTCATCGGGAATATTGACGATAATGAAATTGGTGACGTCAATGTTAACAAAAACTGGGGAAATACCGTTATAATAAAACATGCGCCCTATTTGTATTCCAAACTCAGCCACCTGAAAAAAGATTCGGTAAAGTTCAAAAAAGGTGATGCTGTAAAACGTGGCGAAATCATTGCTCTTTGCGGTAATTCTGGCCGTTCACCTGAACCTCATATTCATTTTCAGTTACAGGCATATCCTTTCATTGATGCAAAGACCATCGACTTCCCAATAAGCTATTATATTTTACATAAGGATGACATTTTCGAATTTAAACAATTTGAAAAACCAAGAGAAGGAGATTTGGTTTCAGGGATCAATAAAAATATCCTGATGACAGAAGCATACAAGTTCACGCCGGGAAAAAAATTCAAATTTAATGTCAGCGACAATTTTACCGAGGAAGAATACGAAGTGAGCTGGGAAGTGGAAGTGGATTATTACAATAATTCATACATCTATTGCAAAAACACTAAATCGAAAGCCTATTTTACGAATGACGGAAATATACATTATTTCAGGCATTTCGAAGGAGATAAAGAATCATTGCTTTTTTATTTCTATATGGCTTCGTACAAGGTAATGATGGGATTTTACCGCAAACTCACCCTGCGCGACCAGTATCCTGTTTACCTGCTGGGAAATAAATTACTCCTGTTCTTTCAGGATTTTATTGCACCTTTTTTCATGTTCATCAAAGCCGATTACACTCTGGTGTATGATTATATTGACGATGAAATGACTTCGAATATCATCCGGTTGAAAAGCAGTGCAGAAGTAAAAATCGGGAGCGCACTGAAAAGAACCATGGAATTTGAAATTGAAATTACCAACGATAAAATATATAAAATTACCGCATCCGACAGAGGCCGGTCAATTGAAGCAACATGCATAGAATAATCATTGCCATATCGATTGCACTTACTATTTGTACATCCGCATATTCGCAGGACACTATTGATTTTGCTACAGCCAATAACAAAACTCTTCAGTACACCAATGAGTCCAAATGGGATTCGGTTATCTATTATGGCACCCTTGCTCTAAAAAATAATATTGATTATTTCTTTTTACGACAGAGGATAGGTATTGCATATTATTCACTTAAAAACTACTTTAAAGCAATTGATCATTTTGAAAAAGCGCTGCAATTCAGTTCTTCCGATGCTGCAACTATAAAATATTTGTATTACTGTTATCTTTTCACAAACCGCGAAAACGAAAGAAGGCTTCTTGAATCGGGAATGAATGAAAATATAAAAAAAAGTATTGGTTTAAAAAGCAAAAAAATAATAATAAGCAGCATTTACATTGAAGGAGGTACTGTTATTTGTGATAACTTCAAACGTAATGAAAATACAGATGTGAACAAGGAATATAAATTTTATGGTGAAGCCGACCTGAACAATAATATAAATTATTTACAGGCAGGACTTACCCATCCTGTTTCGAAACGAATAACAATTTATCACGGAATACAGCTCATACAGATGGATAAGATGAAAATAATGAGCGCATACAACCATACCCCCGGTGATAAAATTACCGAAGTCAGCTATGACAGTACTTTTTACATGATGCCTCCACCTGCTCATTATATCTATGATACTATATACACAATACATCAAACTTACAACAAAACCAATCACACCGAAAAAAAATCTTCCACACTGAAACAATTGGATTATTATATCAGTTGCAATATTCATACGAAAAGAGGAATCGATGTGGTGCCATTTTTTCATTACCTGAATGTAAAGTATACTTCCCTGTTTGTCAATATTCAGAAAATTTTGTTTAATGCAGTCGACAGTATTATTCTTCACACACAGGTTTGGCTGCCCGATAGCGGAGGACCCAATATTGTCGATACTGTTTTAATAAGCACCAATGCCCATGCCGATACTTTGTATACTTATCCTTTTCCGAAAAGTAAAGTAACATTATCAAATTTTGTTGCAGGCTTGTCGTTCAGCAAATATTTTGGAAGATCCAAAGTAACTGTTTTTGGAAGTTTTTCGAATCTGAATAACAAAAAACAGATTGAAGCAGGAGCCGGTATTATTTATTTTCCAAAAGGAAATATGAATCTATACACCGGCGGTACATTCACATTTTTGTATGAGAAAAATCAAAACAGAGCAGTATGTCATGTCCTGGCAGGCTTTAAAATATTGAAAAAAATGTGGATTGAAGGTTCTTCCACTTTAGGGCGTGTTTTAAATTTTACTGAAAATAACGGTTATTTTGTTTACAATAATCCGGATGCCATTATCTTCAGTGCAGGACTGAAGCCTATTTTCGTCTTCAACCGCTTCGATATATCATTAAATTACCGTTACCTGATAAAAGAAGCTCAATATATTACTTATACTTCAGGCAGCGATTACGAGTATAATAAAATAAATTATTCAGGACACTCAATAACAGGAGGTGTACGATGGAGATTTTAAAAACAAAATCAGCTCTGATATTTTTTGGTGTTTTTTTATTTGCATCCACCGCGTATACCCAGGATCTGGCATCAATGAAAGATGCATTTGCTAACAGCTCCACCTATGAAGAGAACATGGAATATTCAAAGGCCATTGCTGAAATACTTGCAGTTTATGATGCATCATCATACGAAACAAATATCAGGCTGGGATGGTTGTATTATGAATACGGATCCTATACCACTTCTGCAAAATACTATGCGGCGGCAATTGTATTAATGCCTTATTCCATAGAGGCGCGCCTTGGTTATGTTCTGCCCCAGAAAGCCCTTGGTAACTGGGACCTGGTGAAAGCAGCTTATGAAGTTATACTTAAGATCGATCCTATGAATTCCTATGCAAATTATAACATGGGACTAATTTATTACAACAACAAGGATTACCAGTCAGCATACACCTATCTGGAAAAAGTCGCCAATCTTTATCCTTTCGATTATGATATCACTATGCTTTATGCATGGACGAATTACCAGATGGGAAAGTTACGTGAAGCAAAAATCCTGTTCACTAAGGCGCTTTTGATATCGCCTGGTGATGCTTCGGCCACCGAAGGTTTGTCGTTAATAAAATAATAAAAGAAAAACTCAAATACAATTGTTTAGAATTTCTTATAAAATTACCAAGATAACTAATTTCCTTTTATGAGATTCCTCACTTCGTTCGGAATTACAAGTCTTTTATGCGATAAGGATGGGAGATGCCGGTGCGGGCCAAGCCCGCACCCGCAACTACCATCACCCACAACAAACAAAAAAGTAATTCCGAGTCCCCCCCATTTTTGGGACAATCTAGGAAGAGCGGGGGGGAGGGA
>JAZDMF010000316.1:0-16164 GCA_043801235.1 Bacteroidota bacterium
CGAATAATGAACAAGAAATGATGAATAATGAAATAATTTTTATATTTCCCTTCAAAATTCGATATTCCTTGTTCGGTGTTCATTATTCATTTATTTTGTGAATAATCGAAGTTAAATAATAGTATTAGGTGAAACCGCTCAGGGCTTCAAATAATATTATAGGTAAAAACACTTAGGTGTCATAGTTATTTTTTTAATTATCTGTGATTTTTTAAATTGTGTTTTTTTTATTAAGATAAAAGTATTATTCACCTTGAAAATTTACGAATGAATAAGCAGAACCCTTGTTAATATTGCATTTTAGAGGAATCCTTAAACGCTTGTACCTGTATATTAATTTAATTAAATGATAATAAAAGTTGAAAATTGATATATAAAACTAAAAATAATTCATAAAACACTTGACTTATTCCCGGAAATGAATTATATTTACATCGAACATATTTATAAACCTAAAACCTTAATATTATGAAAAAGCTAATTTTTACCCTAAAAACAGTCAAAATCACAGCTTTATTCGTGATGGTTTTGATAAGTGGAGCGGTTTTAGCACAGGAAAAAATAACAATCTGCCATTGTCCGCCCGGAAATCCGAACAAATGCCATTCAATAACCATTGCCATTGAGGCATGGGCTGCACATTTAGCAAATCATGCCGGCGATTATGTGGGATCTTGTACAGATAACCCGGGTCTTAAACTTGTAGAAGTAGTTGCTTATCCAAATCCATCCATCGGACAAACAGCTATTGAGTATGATTTATGCGAAGAAAGCATTGTCACAATTGATGTTTATAACGAAATGGGTTATAAGGTCCAGTCAATAGTGAGTGAAACAAAGCCAACAGGGACGTACACTGAAAGTTTCAGTGCGGAAACTTCCGGACTTTATTTATTAAATGTAACCGCAGTAACCCCATACGAAGCTGTACAAAGTTCTCAAATAATTGTAGAGATGAAATAATTGCAGAGATTAATGGTTATTAACCTCTGAACTTTTTACAAACGATCAGACCTTAATGTTTTTATTTCTTTGTGGCGTTTATTATTATTTGTCACTAAGTTTCAAAGACATTAAGGTTTTGTGGTTTTAGGTATGACCTTCCCATAAAGATTAAATAATACCGATAGCACATTCAATATAGTCCAATTGCGACTATGTCTTATTGAACTATTTTCATGTAGCATCGGCATTAACCATTGTAATCCCGATTCTATCGGGAAACAATTGGTATAACTGAAATGATATTATTCTGAAATCAAAGGATAAAAAGAAAACTCCTGGTCCAATGTTCTCTTTATGAATTCAGGCAGTACAGTGGTAACTTTTTGAATGGCTTTCAGTGAATCGTGGAAAACAATGATGGATCCTGGTTTTGTATAACGAAGTGCGTTTTGCAAGCATTTTTCATGGGAAGTATTCATGTCAAAATCGCCTGAAAGAATGCTCCACATTACTATATGGTATTTTTTTTTAAGGCTTTTTGTTTGCGAAGGTTTAATTCTTCCGTAAGGCGGACGGAATAAAGGGGATGCAATAATTTTATTTGATTTTTCAATATCGCACAGGTAGTCATTTGTATGAGTTTTCCATCCGTTCAGATGCGAGTACGTGTGATTCCCGATTGTATGCCCCGATTTATTAAGTGAATCGAAAAGCAAAGGATATCGTTCGCAATTTTTTCCAATACAAAAAAAAGTGGCTTTTACCTGAAGTTTATCAAGTATTTCAAGTATTACAGGAGTTGTTTGCGGATTGGGTCCGTCATCGAATGTAAGGAAAACAGCTTTATGTTCTGTGTCCACATTCCAGATCAGTTCTTTGCTGAAACATTTGCGAAGCAATCCGGGTGTGGATACGAGAAACATACTAATGTTATGTTATATGTAAATTTGTCACAAATTTCCAATATCCAACACCCAATATCTAATGATGCAGTAAGACTTGGTTATTGAAAATCAGATCCGCCAGTTTTCAACTGAACTCACGCCGAAGTCTGGCTGATTCGATATTAAATACGTTATTTTATTTTTACCTGACACTAATATTATTTTACAGGGACTTTTGTATCAGTCGAGGTCTTTGTATAAAAAGCATAGTATTTTTCAAAATATTCTTTTGCTTTAGCAGAGAGAGAATCCTGACTGTTGTTCTTGGTTACAACTGCAATTCTGTTCATGATGGCAAGCGATTGCTCCTGATTGCTGGTTACCCCTTTTGCCAGATCACCTTTAAACGCAAAATAATATTCAAGGTCCTGGGCAAACAACTCAGTAAGCCGTGATATTATTTTGTTTGCTTTTTCGGTGGCACCGGCCCTGTAATAGGCCTCGGCAACCGGGAGGACAAAATAATTAAAAGGAACGGAGGTTTCGGGCATAACCTCAATACATTTATCAAGAACTTTAATTGCAGAATCTTTCTTCCCTTCTTTAATAAGCGCTTCGGCCAGTCTGGAAAAATTATTTCTGAAGTTCATTGTCATTCTTCGATTGGTTTCATCAAGATACACACTGGAATCGGGCATATTTCCCCATTGGAATAAATTCATAATATTATTATACATTGCAGTGGTATTAATAGTACCCGTTTGTCCGTCGGTGGCTTTTATTTTCAGCGGTACCAGCCTGTATGCAAGGCCTTCAAGCTGGAAATATTTTTCAAGGTTAATATAGGAATCGTCCCCGGTGGTGATTGAAAAGTATACCGGGCGTTTCCAGTTGTTATGAGCAATAATATCCAATACTGCCAGGTGGTTTTTCTGGATACCGTAGCCGCTCATATCCCACTTCATTTCATCAACTATTGAATCGGCAAGTTCTTTAGAAACTGTTCCGCTTTTAATTACAGCATCCTTATCAACGGTGAGCTTAAACTTACTGGTAGGGAAAAAGGCTATTGATTTTCCTGAACGCAGAGCCTTTTTTGTAGAAGGATCGTCGCTAAATACTACATCAAGAAGATCGCTGAGTTCATAATATTTCCCGGGATCGCAAAGTGTTGAATCTTTGACAAAATAAACCACATCACGCGAACCTTGCTTGTATTGGTCCCATGTCATGGAAATAGGCGCAGGATCTGAATCATAAGCTTTGCGGGTAATCTGGTCAATATACCAGTCGGTATTCAGAAGACTGAGGTTAACAACGCGTACGTCGGTTCGTATTCCTTCCACTTCCTGAACATACCACAAGGGGAATGTGTCGTTATCGCCGTTGGTGAACAGTATTGCATTAGGAGCACAGGTGTTAAGATAATTTGATGCAAAATCAAGACAGGTTTTCCTGTCAGAACGGTCGTGAAATTTCCATTCGGCTTTAGCCATAACATAAGGAACGGCAATAAGGCAAACGATGGTAACCGCCCATGCAATAATTTTACCCGGTTTCAGGTAGCGGGTAATTGTATCGTATAATGCAATTACTCCTATGCCAATCCATATTGCGAATGCATAAAACGATCCGGCATATGCGTAATCTCTTTCCCTGGGCTCGCTGGGTCCCTGATTCAGGTAAATCACTATAGCCAGCCCTGTCATTACAAAAAACAGGAGTACAACAATTCCATCTTTATAATTTTTTGTAAAAAGGTAAAGAAGCCCTATCAATCCAAGTATCAAAGGGAGGAAATAAAGGCGTGCATTTCCTTTATTTTTAAGGTTGTCGGGAAGTAAATCTACCGGACCTATCCGTGATTTATCCATACTTTCTATTCCGCTTACCCAGTTTCCGTCAAGAGCATCGCCTGAGCCTTGTAAATCGTTCTGCCGTCCGGCAAAATTCCACATAAAGTAACGTAAATACATGTATCCGATCTGATACCTCATAAAAAAATAAATGTTTTCCCCGAATGTAGGAACCTTCACGCTTTCAGTCTCCCCGTATGCATTTACGTAAGAAACCGATTTGCCTTTCACTTTTGCCCAGGCTTTATATTCATCCTCCTTTTCTGTTTTCCACATCCTGGGGAAAACGGTGCAGAATTTTTCATCATAATTAGGCTCAGAACTTTTCTTGTCATCAGTGATTACATATTTGCCTTTTGTGTCATCTCTGGAGTATACAGGATTTCCATCAGAGTATGGCTCCTTGGAATCGAGCTGGGCATTATAATACTGACCGTAAAACAAAGGCCAGTCGCCGTATTGCTCTCGATTTAAATAGGACAGTAATGCGATAGCGTTTTTCGGCGCATTTTCATTTAACGGAGTTTTTGCATTCGAACGGATAACAAGAATAAAGAAAGTAGAATAACCTATAAGTAAAAAAATTACACTAAGAATAATTGTATTTATAAGAGGCTTATTGCTCCTTACCTTATAGAAAAATAAGGCACCGCCACCCAGAATAATCAATCTGCCCAGAAAGCTTAAGAATGATGAACTGGCCGCAAACACTATCAATGCAAAAATAACTGACAGAATAATGACGAAAGTTTTTATGCCCGGAGTTTGTTTAATTGTATAGTAAATCCCTGTGGTAAGTAATGCAATGATAAGTAATCCAAGAAAAACAGTGCCGGAGTTAAACGGCATCCCGATACCATTTACGAAAAGCAATTCAGTTTTTGCAAATAAGTCGACCACTTGCGGTATAATGACATACATTACCAGAACCAGCATTAACAGGCCCATCCCTGTTGCAATAATGAAGCCTTTTACTGTGGTCTCGTATTTTTTAAAATAGATTACATAGGTGATTGCAGGAATTGCCAGCAGGTTCAGAAGGTGTACTCCAATTGACAACCCGATAAGGAAGGCGATCAGGATAATCCATTTCAATGAAAATTTGTCTTCTGCGTTTTCTTCCCATTTGAGTATGCACCAGAAAACGATGGCTGTAAAAAATGCTGATGTGGCATATACTTCACCTTCAACTGCGGAAAACCAGAATGAATCGGAAAATGTGTAAGCCAGTGCGCCGACAAGTCCGCTGCCCAGTACAGCCCACATTCTTCCGTCAGTAAGTTCACCGCCGGCAGAAGCAGTTTTTTTTGCTATGTGAGTAATTGACCAGAACAGGAACAGAATTGTAAAGCCGCTGAGCAGAGCTGACATAGTATTTACCATTCGTGCAACCTGAGAAATGTCGCCGAAAGCGAATAATGAGAAAAAACGCCCCATCAACTGAAAAGTGGGTGCACCGGGAGGATGTCCTACCTCCAGTTTGTATGCTGTTGCAATGTATTCACCGCAATCCCAGAAACTGGCTGTGGGTTCAGAAGTAAGGATATACACAGTGGATGCAATTACAAAAACCATCCATCCCAATATATTGTTCAGCAATTTATAATTTTTCATTATAATGAATTTTAATCAGCATGCGAATATATATATTTTAGGTGAAAGAGAAGAAAGCTGTCGGAAATAAAGAGGAGCGGCCTGCGGCCGCTCCTCTTTATAAATATACTGTTCCTTAAGTTTCAGGATGCAGGTTCATAAATTGCATAATACATTTCGAATATTTCTTTTGCTCGTGTGGCAAGCTCATCCTGTTTGTATTCAAGAGCGGTCATGCCAATTTTTTGAATTATGCCCAGGGCCTGCTGTTTGTGATAATCGACAGTAGTTGCTTTAGAGCCTTTAAACGAGAAATAATATTTCAGATTTTCCTCATAGTTATCGGTCATATGTTTCATTATGCTGTTGGCCTTTTCTGTGGCGCCTGCTTTATAATAAGATTCGGCAACCAGAAATTCGTAATAGTTATAAGGAACATTTTTTTCGGGAAACAACTCCTGGCATTTGTCGAGTACTGTAATTGCAGAATCCTTTTTGCCTTCTTCCGAAAGGGCGTTGGCAAGCCTTGTAAAGCTTAACCTTAAGCTCATAGCCATTCCAAGAACTGTTTCATCGAAATACAGAGAAGTGTCGTTGATGTTGCCCCACCTGAATTTGTTCATCATATTATCATACATCAAATCCGTATTTACACAACCTATTTCTCCGCTGCTGCTTTTGTTTTTTACCGGAACCAGCCTGTAGGCGAGTCCTTCCAGTTGAAGATAATTGTTCAGGCCAAGGTATGTGCTGGGCCCGGAAGTGGAAGCAAAATAAACAGGACGTTTCCAGTTATTGTTTGCCAGCAAATCAAGGATCATCAAACTGTTTTTCTGAACCCCGTAACGGTTCAATGTCCATTCGATGGAGGGAACGATGGAATCAATTTTATTTTTCGGAACCGTGCCGTTATTCACAACAGTAGCGCTGTCAACAGGAATACGCAGATTTTTTGTAGGGAAATATTCAACATCGCCAATGGAACTTTGAAATTTGTTTTCGGGTACAATTATAAAATCCATTAATTCTTTCAGGTCAAAATATTGCCCTTTCAGGTTATCGTTCTCAATAAAATATACATAATCCAAAGAACCTTCCCTGTATTTGTCCCATGTCAGACCGAACGGAACAGCATCTGAATCGTAGGCTTTCCGCTTCATCTGGTCAATGTACCAGTCGGTATTTAAAAGGCTGAGGTTGCAAACGCGTACATCGGTGCGTATTCCTTCAACTTCCTGTGCGTACCAGAGAGGGAAAGTATCATTATCACCGTTTGTGAAAAGGATGGCGTTCGGTGCGCAGGAATTTAAATAACATGAAGCAAAGTCAACACAGGTATAACGCCCTGAACGGTCATGATCATCCCAGCCTTCTTTTGCCATAATGAACGGAACTGCGAAAAAGCAGACCAGGGTAACTGCAAAGGCAGCCATTTTAGGATTGACCTTTTTGCTTAGCCAGTCGCATAAAGCAAAAACGCCCAGCCCTATCCAGATCGCAAAAGCATAAAAAGATGCGGCATAGGCATAATCTCTTTCCCTTGGCTGATTAGGATATTGATTCAGATAAAATAAAATGGCAAAACCCGTCATAAAAAATAAAAGCATTACAACAAGGGAATGGTTGGTGTGCCGGTTCAAATGATAATAAAATCCAAGAAATCCAAGAATCAGGGGAAGGAAATAAAATTTATTCATTCCCTTATTGTCGCTTAAGTTCCCGGGAATGCCTTCCTGCGGACCCAGCCGTTTGTCAACAAAGCCAATTCCGCTGTACCAGTTTCCTTCCACGGCGTTTCCATCGGTATTCTGAATATCGTTTTGCCTACCTGCGAAGTTCCACATAAAATACCGCAGGTACATATGTCCTATCTGGTATGTAAAAAGAAATTTTATGTTTTCCCAGAAAGTGGGCTTATAAATAATTTCCGTTTTCTGAGTTTCGGGATCAGAATATGAAACGGGCGTTCCTTTAATGTTTGCCCAGCTTTTATATGATTCGGGATGGTCAAGCGATTCATCGCTGCTCCACATTCGTGGGAAAAGGGTGCAAAATTCCTTATCGTAAGTAGGAATGGAATGTTTGCGTTCATCCAATACAATATACTTTCCTTCCTTATCATCACGGGCATACACAGGATTGCCATCTTCCCAATCGCTTGAAGGGTTGGTGGGTGCGTTATAATATTGACCGTAAAGCAATGGCCAGTCGCCGTATTGTTCACGGTTCAGGTATGAAAGCAATGCAATAGCATTTTTGGGTGCATTTTCATTGATAGGTGTTTTAGCATTCGATCGTATTATCAGGATAAAAAATGATGAATATCCGATAAACAGAAATGTTACACACAATATAACTGTGTTAATAACCTGTATTTTACTGCGCATCATAATAAAAAAACCAATAATGGCGCCTGTAATAATTAACCTTCCCATGAAATTTACAAATGAAGTACTTGCGCTCATTACAATTATTTCAAAAAGAACGGCAACAATAATCAGGATAATTTTTAACTGCGATGATTGTTTGAGTGTGTAACGTAATCCGACGGTTAATAATAAAATAATAATCAAACCTAAAAACACAGTACCCGAATTAAAAGGAAGCCCCAGTCCGTTCACAAAAAGCAATTCGGCTTTAGCAAATAAATCAACGGTTTGCGGTATGATGATATACATTACCAGAATCAGAATTAATAAACCGATAGCTGAAGCGATAAAAAATCCCTTCCATGACATAGTTTTTTTCCTGAAATAGAAAACAAATACAATGGCCGGTATTGCAACAAGGTTAAGAAGATGTACGCCTATTGATAAGCCCATCAGGTAGGCAATCAGTATTACCCAGCGAATGGAACGGCTGTCTTCGGCATTTTCATCCCATTTAAGAATGGCCCAGAAAACAATGGCTGTAAAAAACGAAGAGGTTGCATAAACTTCACCTTCCACTGCCGAAAACCAGAAGGAATCGGAAAAAGTGTAAGCCATTGCGCCTACAATACCGCTGCCGATTATAGCCAGCATTTTGCCTTCGGTCATTTCGCCGTTTTTGAGTACAATTTTTTTTGCAAGCATGGTAATGCTCCAGAACAGGAACAATATGGTGAACCCGCTTGCCAGAGCCGACATTGCATTCACCATGCGGGCCACCTGGGTAACATCATCAAATGCGAACAGTGAAAAGAAGCGTCCCATAAGCTGGAACATAGGCGCGCCCGGAGGGTGTCCTACCTGGAATTTATAAGCGGTGGCAATATATTCACCGCAATCCCAGAAACTGGCAGTGGGTTCAGAAGTGAGAATATAAACGGTGGAAGCTGCAATAAAAATTATCCATCCGGTGATGTTGTTGATAAGCTTGTAATTTTTCATTTTTAATAAAAATAAATGCCGGACGAAGGTATTAAAAATATCGCTATTGAAATGTCAATTATTAATTGAGGCTATATAAATATCCAATGTCGAACATCGAATGTCCCTGCCTACCCTGCCTACCGGCAGCAGGCGGCAAGGCAGGCAATTTCCAAATGAATTACTTCGTTATCCATTATGGGTGTCTTGAGGACGGGCAGGTAGGATATCAGAAATTGTTTTCAAACCATTTTACAATTGACATATTACTATTCATTATTATAATAAATATCAATCAGAAAAAATGCTGCTTGGTAAACATTTGAAGATGTTTAGCAAAATGAAAAATTGTATGCTCTTTAGAATACATCAATATTTTTTGCGCAAACAAAATATTTTCTAAATTTGCCTGCCTTTTGGCAGATTGTCCTGTGGTGTAACTGGCAACACGTCTGATTTTGGTTCAGAAGAGTTCAGGTTCGAGCCCTGACAGGACAACGAAGAACCGTTGATTCATTTTATAATCAAGGTTTTTTTTATTTTATGTAATGACAAAATCATTGTCAAATTTTAACAGGGGAAAAGATATTTATCCTGAATAATTCATGAACTTTAATTTAAATTTGTTCTTCTTTGAACAATAGAACATTAGAATACTCGAATATTCGAATTACGAATTCTTTTACTTCACTATTCTTTCTTCGATTGTTCGGTTGTTCGATTGTTTTTTTCAAATTTTATAAATTAATCAGGTTATTAAAACACACCAATCTAAAAATAAATAATCTTCTCCTAACACACACTATCCTCACCTATGAGCTATACACAACTGCAATCTTTGCCACAGCATACGGAATTTCCAATGAATCGGCAAGTATCATATGGAACATAAAGGGAGAAAACAGACAAATTTGTTCGGAACATTTTCAACCTTATATTAAAATCTCCTGCCTTTCCAGATTTGCTTTCCATTAGAATAAATATAGAATATTTTCTTATTATCGAATTCGTCCTTTTTCCAGAAAATTGCATATCTGTTTCCGCTCTGATCTAATAATGCAATAAATGGCATGTCCTCGAAATCCTTATCCGGGAGGCAATGGCGGTTAATAATCCCGGCCTGTGCGTTAATTGCCTCGTCAATATCGGTATAAATTTTATTTACAATAAACTTATGTAATAAAAAACTTTCTACTTTTTGTGTATCTATCCTGATGTCTTCTTTTTCAATACAGTTATAAATTTTCTTAAACACCAGAACTTGTGATATATATTTATATGCGCCTAACTGCAACTCACCCCTGAAAGGAAAAAGCCCGAGTGTTTTCATTTGCCCGATTAATTCATCGCGCTGCTCCTTGCGTATGGTATCAATAATAATAGTATCAACAACAGGTATGGTGTCGATAATAATTTTAGCTGTGTCATTGCGGGTAATAGAAATCAAATAAATATCAAAACCTCCCAGCCCGTTTTTTCTATTGGATGAGAGGAACATTGTGGAATCATTATACCATCTGAAATCCCTGTCATCCGATTCGGTATTGGCATCATTATACTGAACAGTAACAGGGCTTGCCCACTGATTATTTATTTTATTGGTTTTGTATATATCGAATCCGCCTTTCCCGCCTGGACGGTCTGAACAAAAGAAAAGTGTTTTCCCATTACTTTCAATAAAAACATCCTGTTCGGAAAACTCCGAGTTAAGGATATTAACAGGAAGAGGACTGTCATTGCCAGTTTGCATGAAAATATCGTAATTCCCGTTTCTGTTCGAAACAAAATAAATTGTGTCTTCTTTGTTCGTTGTGATACTGTTTTCATCAAAGCCGGAACAGATATTCGAAAGTTTCTTCAGCGGGTTTGCTTTCCATAAATTTACAGTGTCAGATTTCCGTTTGGCCCTAAAAAGTTCACCGTTATTCCTCCAATATGATCGGTAATAATAATAATACGCCGGACTGATACCTACCAAAGCAGTATTATTATCGCTGTTCCATTTGTATCCGGTCTTTTTTCCGGCACTCCATTTTCCCTGCTTTTTAGCCGACCAATAAACCTTCTCAGTGAATTCGAGAGTTTGGCCTTCCTGTGTGTTTTTCCTGTCGGAAGTAAATAAGAGCATACTATCCATCAAGAATGGAAGATATTCATTGCTGCTGCTATTAATTTGAAAGAGGTTAGTGCAGGAAGTGTCACTTTGAGATTGGGCAGATATTCCCCAAACCACTCCGACAAATATTAATAAAGTAAATTTTACCTTATACATAATTTAGTTGCTAATAATAGTCCTGGAAGCTTTGGAATTGTTGAATTCTATTTTCAGAAATATTTCATGCTTTGGAAGAGAAAAGGTATGTTTTGAAATATCACCCAGGCCAATCCCTCCGGAATATCCTATTGCAAAGTTCTGGAAATATACTCCGAATAAAAGTTTTGCTGTATTAATTGAATATCCGCTGCCGATCCAGAAAGATTTTTTCATAATAATCCTGGCGCTTATATCGTAATTTATATCAGCAGACCCTTTTGAAAAATAGCTCATCGCAAGCCCTGTCATTTCTAACCTTCCATCACCCTTCAGAACATTAAAAGTATACATTCCGCTTAGTGTATATAGGCGGGCAGAACGGTTGCTGAAATCGGTAACCAGTAAGTTTGTTTTTCCGCCCAAAAGGTTATAAACACCAATGCCTGCATAGTATTTATTAGTTTCGTACAAGCTTGCGCCAAAATTTGCATCGCCCCAGAATCCTGTTTTAGCACCATTCAATATAGGATCATTGGGATGTTGCGCATTAACCCTGTCGCGAAGAATGCTTAACTGGTTAAATACTGCCGAGAGCCCGAAAGAAAGTTTGGAATTTTTTAAAATCGGGCGATGGTATATAAAAGTCGCTTCTGCCATAGTTGAATTCAGCACACCACCCGACTCCGAAGTAAATCGAAACCCTGCAGCATAATTATCACCAGGAAAAGGAGCTGTTCCCATAAGTAAAAATCCCAAAGGATTATTATTGGCAGATCCATAAGTGTTATAGTAGCAGGAAGATATTTCACCAATGTCGTTCATGCCGCCCCCGGCCGGGTTGAATGCATATTGTCCCAATGGACTACTCCATATTCTTTGGCCATAAACACTCGTATTTAAGAGTATGAAAACCAAACCAGTTATAATATATATTTTTTTCATGCCTTTTATTTTTTTATTTGGAATAAATTACACTGAAACTCTCGGCCCATTTCATATAGGGCTGATTATTTTTTGTTAAATCAATGAATACGGTATAAGTGGAAGATGTACCTGTCGGAGGATTTGAAGGATCGGAAGCATCCCAGCGGGGATTACTTTCGTTGAGGACAGCTATTTTTTTTCCGGCCTCATTAAATATTTCCGCCTGCATATTCATTCCAATGCAGAGGTCACTAAGATCAAGATAGTCATTATAGCCATCGCCATTGGGAGTTACTACATTAAAAATACATGCTCTCCTGTCAGCTATAAGCGAAATAGAGTCCTGGACAGTACAGTTATTTGCATCAGTAACAATAACACTATAAGTACCGGGAAACAATGAATCGATCTTTTGCATATTGCTGCCATCTGACCATAAATAGGTAACAGGACTAATTGCGCCTTCTATCTGATGAATAACAATTTCACCATCGGCACTATAAGGACATCTGGGATTTGTGGGATGATCGAAATCAACACGAAGAGGCTCATCCGGCTGAGTAATTAAAATTGATTGAGTGAGTGAACAACCCGTGAAATCGGTTGCAGTAATAGTGTATTCACCTGCAAATAGACTGTTCGCCGAACTGGTATTAACTGAAAAACCACCAGGTCCTATTATCAGATATGTATAACCATTATAACTGCCTTGAGCTATTGAAGCAATAGCGCCATTATTATTTCCAAAACATAAATTGTCAGATTGCGTCCATGCTATTGAAATGGGAGCCACTACACTGTCAACAGTCCATGAATAACGGAAACCCATACCATCGGCTGCTGAAACTGTTACCAGGTGAAATCCCGGTTCAAACTGGTCTGAAACAGCTGAGAGCGTATCAACAATAGTGCTCATCACATAAGGCCGGGGCCCCATAACAGTATCAATAATTGTAAAAACGGAGCTGTTATCAAAATTAACTACAACAGGATAAACTCCTGCGAGTGAAGGTTCAACACTTGTTGGTGCAGTGGACATATAACATGCAGTAGTATCGATAGTCATAACTACAGGAAGGCCTGCATTTTCAAGGATATAAACTGTATCGGTATTCCGGCAATTATATAAATCAGAAGTTGTAATATAGTATGCTCCTGATGCTAGTAAATCAAAAAAAGGATCCACCTGATTTGTAATTATACGACTGGTGCTATCATATACAGAATAGTTATACCATCCGGTACCTCCGCTGGCATTAATTAAAATGCTACCTGAATTTACCGGCCACGAACTGTTATCAGTCAGCGTATATGTAGCAGTAAGTAGTGGCGGGTCGTTCAGCGTATATGAATAATTTTGAGTTCCCCCCAGGCTTTCAGTTACAGTCACAGAATATATACCAGAGTTTAGCCCGTCAATATTCTGAGTCGTTTGTCCGTTGTTCCATAAATATGTATAAGGAGCTGTACCAAAATTTGAATAAACAGCTAATTCCCCTGTGCTGTCCCCAAAACATTGAATGCTGTTCACTTCAATAATTTGAGCATTAATAGTACTCCACACCCCCAGGCATAAAATAAAGAGGTGGAGTTTGACATTGAAATGATTTCTCATAGTTTATTAAGTTAATGATTATGTTTTTTAATATAAAATCTTTGTAATATTTACAGGAGCTTACACATACACTTTACTTTACTGTCCTGTTCGATTTATTACAAAAATAGCACTTACTTTTCATATACGCAATTTCCTTAGGCATTAAATTAAGACCACTGTCGGCATTTAGCTGAAATCATTAATAGTTTGTCATTGTTGTTCGGTTAAAATGATTTGTTATTTTTTAAAAAACAGTAATGATGATGCAAACATTTGTGTGGGATGTCAGTGCTATATATTTGCATGTTCCCGAAGGACGGGTTCTCCGTGATTAACCAATGTAAGGAAGGCATTGGATATGTTAAAAAATTAATAGTTGGTTAATTTATTTCACAATTAATACTTTTTTCTTTTTCAAAAAGAAAATTTATTATCCTGAATTTAAATACTTTTGTTTTAAATTCATCCAAAATAATTTTTATGAAAAAAATAAGTCGCAAACAAAAAATACGTTATGCATTTGATAACACCATGTCGTCAGGAACCGGCGCTCTTATCAGCTGGCTGGGAATAATATCTGTTATAATTATTGCTGTTGCAGCAGTGGTAATGGTTGTTCTAACCATTGCTCCCGAAGGAGAAGAGGGAATGGGTTTCATTGAAGCATTCTGGCGCGGACTTATGCGAACACTTGATGCCGGAACTATGGGAGGCGATACGGGCTGGAGCTTCAGAATAGTAATGCTTGTGGTTACTATCGGCGGTATTTTTATCGTGAGCACACTTATAGGTATCATTTCAAGCGGAATTGAGAGCAAACTGGAAGAACTGAAAAAAGGCCGTTCTTTTGTTATTGAAAAAAATCATACGCTGATTTTAGGATGGTCGTCGAAAATTTTCACAATAATTTCTGAACTGGTTGTGGCAAATGAAAATCAAAAGAAACCGCGCATTGTGATACTGGCGGACAAGGACAAAGTAGAAATGGAAGACGAAATCAGGAGCCGTGTGCCCAAAACAAAAAACACTAAAATTGTTTGCCGAAACGGAAGCCCCGACGATCTTACCGATCTGCACACATCCAACCCTTACGA
Source organism: Bacteroidota bacterium (assembly GCA_043801235.1). GTDB lineage: Bacteria > Bacteroidota > Bacteroidia > Bacteroidales > CG2-30-32-10 > DAOQAK01. Next base: position 14,498 of record JAZDMF010000316.1, read on the forward strand.
TGCAAAATCGATTATTGTGCTGAACAAGGATAATGAAAATGCCGATTCGCAGGTTATCAAAACCATACTTGCCCTTACAAACAATCCAAAGCGCCCCGAAAAGAAATATCATATTGCTGCCGAAATTCATGAAGCCCGTTATATTGAAATTGCCCAGATGGTAGGCAAAGACGAACTGGTAACCATCCTTCCTTACGACATCATTTCAAGGATCATGGTTCAAACCTCAAGGCAAAGCGGCCTGAGCGTTGTTTATACTGAAATCATGGCTTTTGAAGGCGATGAAATATATTTCAGCAACGAGAAAAAACTTTACGGAAAAACATTCGGGGAGGCATTGTTCCTGTATGACGACTCTTCGGTTGTGGGCATCAAAAACAAAAATGGCAGTGTTCAGCTAAATCCGCCTATGAATACCCTTATTAATCCCGGAGATGAAATAATTGCCATTTCAGAAGATGACGATACATTGATTCTGAAAGGAAAGCCAACACCTGTTCATGAAGAGGCAATTGTTATAAAAGAAAACGATCCTGACAGAAAACCCGAAACATCATTGCTTCTTGGCTGGAATAAAAGAGCATCCATTGTAATCAGGGAACTTGACAACTATGTAATGCAGGGTTCAGCACTTGTTGTTGCCGGCCACCTTGTTGATCCGCAGGAAGAAATTGAAAACCTCAGGCCTCAGCTTAAAAATCTTTCGGTATCATTCATTAAGAAAGATCTCAGTGATCAGAAATCCATGCGCGAACTGGATATTGAAAAATATAATCACATCATGCTGTTGTCGTATGAAGATATTTTTGACATTCAGGAAGCCGATGCGCAGACCCTTATCACACTGCTGCATTTACGCCAGATAACCGAAGAAAAAAATATTGAAAGCGACATAGTTTCGCAAATGCTTGATCCCAGAAACCGCGACCTTGCTGTAGTCACAAAGGCCGATGATTTTATTGTTAGCGATAAACTCATAAGCTTGCTGCTTTCACAGATAAGCGAAAACAAACACCTTTACGATGTTTACAACGATCTGCTCCGTTCAGAAGGATCAGAAATTTACCTTAAGAGCATTGGCAATTATGTTAAACCCGGGCTTCCTGTTGATTTTTACACAGTGCTTGAAGCAGGTCGTCGTAAGAGCCAGGTTGCATTTGGTTACCGAATTGATAAATTTAAAGACGATCCCGAAAAAAATTATGGAGTGGTTATCAATCCGGATAAACCGGCAAAAATCACTTTTGCCCCCAATGATAAACTTATTGTTCTGGCCGAGGATTGATGATGAATTTACTGGACAACTAATATTTTCGAAGACATTTTTTCATTCATGCTGACGGTAATACAATAAATGCCATTTGGCAAACTAACAGTGGAAAAGTATGTTCCTGCGGAAAATGATTTTCCGTTCACAATTACTGCCAACCTTTCGCCAAGCATATTATAGGCCTCAATATTCACGATACTTTCAGCGGTAACTGAAAATGAAATAACAGCTTGGCCCGAGGCAGGATTGGGAAAAATAATAAACTACCCCGAGGCAGAGCCTCGAGGTATCTAATGCGATAGCGGCCCTTTTACTAAACATCAAACAGTTTTAATTGACCACGGTAAAATTGCTTATATTCTTTTTCCCTCCCCTGCTCACGTAAATATTTTTTTAT
>JAZDMF010000231.1:0-14983 GCA_043801235.1 Bacteroidota bacterium
GCCCTCATCGCCTGAAGCATGACTTTCAAGGAAGATCAGGTTTTCACCTGCCGTTTTACCAAAAGGCAATACGGAAATTTCATATACTGAAAGTTCTTCCTGTGAATACGACTCATATCTGTTGAATTTATCATTAACAGGAGGAATCATAATGTTAAAGAATTCAACACCGGTAATGACCGTATCAACCGTATTTGCATCGCGTACCTTGAAATTCAGTTGTTTTACTGTTTCTTTTTCTCCACCTTTTAATATAAGCTCAGGCGATTCAATAATCTCAATAATTTTCGACAGGGTAAGTTTTTCCGTATTGAAATATACGGTAGCATTTACAGGTTCTCCGAACGAAGTAGAAAACGCATAAATGGACGGATTTGCGGTAAGAAGCTCTGTAAGGTAATATTCATCATACGAGTCAAAATAATTCTGAATTTTCAGGTTCGCCATTCCAATTTTTTCCTTAAGCTGAGGGTCATTGACAATGCGTTTTGTTGGAGTAAATATAGCCTGCTTGATTTGTTCTACACTTATCACCGAAGAATCAAAGAAAATTTTTACAGTATTTTTTCCTACGAATGTTTCAACACCCAAGACCCCATAAATATTTTTCATCTGTTTGGCAAACGAAATGGAACTTCCGTAGCATTTGATGTCTTTCAACCCGCTCATTGTATAAGTCTGAGCTTTCTCCATCTGTTCAGGAGTGCCCCAGCGCTCATTGATAGTAGGTATTTCTGTATAAGAAGCAAACGAAATGGCAGCAGCTGTAAGAATAACAACCGCTGCGGGAGGAATCCACCGCATTTTTCTTCTGTTGATTTTAAGAACATCTTTTTCAGGGCAATGAACAATACAATCGCTGCACATATGGCAGTCGATGTGGTTCACAGCACCCGACTCTGAAATTTTTATCGCCATCGGACAGACCTTGTCGCATTTACGGCATAAGGTACAGGTATCGGGATTGCGTGTAATTTTGAATAAAGGGAAAATATTCGTGCGCAGCATAAAAGATTCTTTCAGAAATGCAAGCAGGGTAAGGCTTCCTAAATACCAAATCCAGCTTATGTTTATTTTGAAAACAAGGTTAAGCAGAATGTATATTCCGGTAAGAAATGCAAACAAAATAAAATTTGCAAAAATATTTGTTGCCGCACTTAAGGGGCAAAGATATTTGCACCAGAACAATCTGACGAATATTGAGCCCAGCACAACAACTGCTAATGTAATCATGGCATACCACAATACCACATCGGAATCGAATCCTGAAAATGCAGCATAATACGGATCGTACTTCTTGCAAAATAATTCGCTGGAATCAATAGTGAAATAAAATGTGATGAATAGCAAAGCGAATTTTAAAATACGTAAAATGCGGTCAGGAATACCTTTTATAGTATAACGTATTTTAAGTTTCTCCCCTATCTTACCAAGCCATTCAGTAAATGTCCCTACAGGGCATATGAAACTGCAAAACAACTTACTGAAAAGGATGATCGCAATAATTAATGCAATGGCAATGCTTATTTGCAGGGATGTCATGGAACATGCAAGCGTATCCGTTACCATATAACTTGATAATGCCAGCATCCCTCCCAGAGGACAATAGGCTTCAAAATCGGCAGTATATTCTGTATCAATAAAAGGACGGACTACAAGGTAGGTAAGCAACAACAGAATAATCCATTGTAAAGTAATCCTATAATAATTGATTTTTTTATTCTTCATTCTGATTTTCCTTCTCTAAATTATGACTTCTTCATTCTGATTTCTGCATTCTCGCTTCTGCCTTCTGAATTACTTACTCTTCATTATTCATGAAACCTTTATCTTTTATGACTTTCAGAAACTGTTTCGAAAAATACACATTATCTTTTCTTGTGTAACGCTTCTGAACAAATATCTGCGCCAATGTTTCAAGTTCATTAATTATTAAAAGTTCAGCCGTCTGGGGAAGTGTTTCTTTCGTCCTGTAAATTTTTTCAATATCATCCGTTGAATAATCATGATATGTTTCCTTATGAACTATTCCTTTCACAGGGAGCCTGTCAGCAAGTTCGGGTTTTTCATCAGGATATCCCACAACCAAAGTAGTAACGGGAACCACACCCTCCGGACAATTTAAGAGATCAGCGATTTTATCGGCCATGTAAGTTGTAGTACCCAGGTAACAAATTCCCAGTCCGAACGATTCAGCAGCAACAGCGCAGTTTTGAGCAGCCAGCAATGCATCGATGGCTGCAGTGAAGAACGAAAGAAAATTATCATAGCAGGGTTCCGCTTTGCGCTGCCTGCACCATTTATTGAAACGGTTAAAATCGGCGCAGAATGTGAGTACAACGGGCGCCTGCTTTACCATATCCTGTTTGAAGTGCAGTTCCCAAAGTTTCTTCCGCATCTCTTCTTCCTTAGAAACAATTATGCTGTACACCTGCATATTCCCCGTGGTTGAAGCACGAAAACCGGCTTCCAGAATCTGTTTCAAAATATTTTCAGGAATCAAGTCGCATTTATATTTTCTTATCGTACGGTGTTCCATAATTGTCTTTAGTATATCCATAATTTTAAAATTTTAGAAAATGTAAAATACAATTGAGTCAAGGGTTGAATGTTTATAGCAGCCGGCCTAGACAAAGGTCAAATGTTAATGGTCAATTGGATTTGGCTTATAACAATTTACCAAAAACCTGACTTACTGCTACAACTTCAAACCTACAACCTATTTTTTTCATATAAGCACCGGCAAAGTTAAGTGATTTGATATTATTACAAAATTTGATTTTCATGGCTCATTACAGAATTATTATGTATATATTTGCTTACATAAAGCTATACATATGAAAAAAAAATTCTTATCTGCATCGCTCATCATATTTTTTATATTCACGGTAATAAATATCAAAGCTCAGTCAACACTAACCAAAAAAGGTTCCTGGTACTGCCATCAGAAAAAAATAAATGCAAAACAGCTTCCATTCAAATCGCAGAATACACCCTCGCATTCTTTTGATGTGATCAAGTACACTTTAAATCTTAATCTTTTCAGTTGCCACACAAGCCCCTACCCTCATTCATTCACCGGCTATGAAATTGTTAAATTCAAAGTTGATTCAACATTGAATCTTATTAAACTGAATGCTGTGAATTCTTCGCTTACCATTGATTCTGTTTCTCTGGCCGGAGCTGCGTTCACGCACAGCAGCGACATACTTACAATAACTCTTGATAACGCTTATTTTGCCGGCGATACTGTTGAAGTAAAGATATGGTACAAACATAAGAATGTCAGCGATAATGCTTTTTATACCGGAAACGGTTTTGCTTATACAGATTCGGAACCCGAAAGAGCCCGCTTCTGGTTTCCATGCTGGGACAGGCCTTCCGATAAGGCTATGACTGATATCACAGCTAAAGTGCGGCACACTGTTCTTCTTGCATCGAACGGCAGGCTTGAAGATTCAACCCATGTTGCCGACACTATCTGGTATCGCTGGATAAGCGACGATCCGGTGGCTACATACCTTACGGTGATCACTTCCAAATTAAATTACAATCTTGATGTTTTATACTGGCCTAAAATATCAAACCCCTCTATAAAGATTCCTATACGTTTTTATTATTCAAGCGGAGAAGATCCTTCACCCTCAGAAGATGTAATTCTTGACATGACCACATATTACTCCACTATTTTCGGTGAGCATCCTTTTGAAAAAAACGGTTTTTGTTCCCTTGACCAGCAATTTATGTGGGGCGGCATGGAAAACCAGACACTGACGAGTTTTTGCCAGGGGTGCTGGGATGAATACCTTACAGCTCACGAATATGCACATCAGTGGTTTGGCGACATGGTTACCTGCGGCACATGGGCCGACATATGGATTAATGAAGGATGGGCTACATTTACTGAAGCCCTTTGGTCGGAACATACTATGGGATATACGCAATACAAAGCAGATATTGATGCCGATGCTGATTATTACCTGAATAATAATCCCGGCTGGGCAATATCCGAGCCTTCATGGGCTGTAAACACGCCTTCCATGTCGGAACTTTTTGATTACGCAGTAACGTATTGCAAGGGTGCGTGCATTCTTCATATGTACAGGTATGTGATTGGCGATGCATTATTCTTCTCTTCCATAAAATCATATGCAACAGATTCCGTTGAATTCAAATATAAAAATGCCGTGATTCCCGATTTCATTACAAAGATGAACCAGGAAACCGGGCAAACGCTCGACTGGTTCTTTAACGAATGGCTTTACCAGCCAAACCACCCCGTTTATGCAAACACATACTATATTGATGACATTGGCGGAGGGCAATGGAATGTGAATTTTACAGCCAACCAGGTACAGACCAATGCCGGATTTTTCAAAATGCCACTTGAATTAAAAATCAATTTCAGCAATGCTACTGACACTATAATCACTGTGATGAACGATACTAACCACCAGCCGTTTAATTTTATTTTCAGCCTGCAGCCTGTTTCGCTTGAATTCGATCCGGATAATGAAATAGTTCTTAAAGAAGGTTCTACCACAGTAGATATAGATGATATTTCTGTACCCGTAGAAAATTTCTTCATCTACCCCAATCCGGCAAACAATTTGGTTACTATTTCTTCATCTCAGAAATTTTCAAAAATTGAAATTTCTGATGTAAACGGAAATATAATTTATAACAGCATAAACAGAAATAACTCTGAAGCATCTGTTGATTTTTCAAAACAGGCGAAAGGCGTTTATTTCGTGAAGGTTTATTTTGAAGATAAGACAGAAATAAAAAAATTGATACTATTTTAAACCCACTTATTCATAACTCGTAAATCGTAAATAAAAATGAAATCATTGATATTTATTTTCATATTCCTGTTTTCTTATTTTTGGGGTCTCACCCAATCTCCTTATTTTCCCTATTACGGGAACCTTCACAGCCACACTTCTATTTCTGATGGCGTGGGAAGCCCTGAAGATGCGTTTAACCTTGCACGCGACAGCGCCCATCTTGATTTTCTTGCAGTCACTGACCACCTTGAACAGATATATCTTGATTTACTGGGTTGGTATGAAACGAATAATGCTGCTGATGATGCTACAGTTAATAATGTATTTGTAGGTTTTGCAGGCTATGAATGGGGCTCTCCGCAATACGGTCATTGCAATGTGCTGAATGCTGAAAACATGGGGGATCCCACGACTTATACCGACCTGTCCGGTTTTTACCAGGATGTTCTGGATGATTCTCCGGCTTTTGGTTTTTTCAATCATCCTGCAGAAGAAGTATATTTTTCAAACTGGGATAATTTCAGTTATGCGGGCGCCGCAGTCGATGCAGCATTTCCCCTGATCGAAATGCAGGAAATTTACCAGGAACAATGGTATTATACTGCTTTGAACAATGGTTGGCATGTTTCGCCTGTCATGAACCAGGATAACCATTCAGCTGACTGGGGAACCAAAAATGATAATAGAGCCGGCATATGGGCCACTGACCTTTCACGCCAGTCATTGATCGATGCTATGATGGCAGGAAGGACATTCGCCTCATGGGATAAAAATGCTGAAATGTGGATCGATATCGGCGGACAGGCAATGGGACAAACATTACAGAGATATGCAGATATGCCTCTTCATATTTTTATAAACGATACTGAACAATGGCTGTCAGTTGACATAATCGACAGCACAGGAATCATCAACACATTCGTTCCTTCAGGAAATACAGTTGACACAATAATAAATATTACTCCCTCGGTTTCTGACTGGGTTATTGTAAGGGCTTGCCAGGCCGATTCGCAGTTAATATGGTCGGCTCCGATTTACTTCAACGGCATCATTACACAAACCACAAACTATTATTCCGGATTTACTTCTTATGTGTATCCCAATCCATCCAACGGACCTTTTACTATCGAAGCACCAAGTAATATTTCCAAAATTGAAATTGCTGACCTTAACGGAAATATTATTTTTACCCGTCTTTTCAAAAATGGTAAAGCAACTGTCATAAACATTGAAGGTACTGCTTCAGGTGTCTACTTTATAAAAATATATTCAAAGGATTTTGTAAAAGCAAGAAAACTGGTAATCTACTGATTTATATTTTGAATTCAATTAAGTCTTTTCAGCACTGCTTCACTTTTCAACTCTTTCAATGCATCAGTGGCAATCCACTTTGCTGATTTTGAATCCTGTTTTAAAATTTTTTCACAATATTTTATTGCTACCGGATGCAAAGTTTTATTTCTTTTCCCAATTTGACACAACGCCCAGTTTACAGCCTTTTTCACCATGTTGCGTTCATCGGTGGCGTGTTTTTCAATGAGGTCAAGAAAGGGAAGAAACTTTTCATCACCTGCTTTTTTATCGCTTACTGCGAAACGCGCCATAAGCACGAAACCTGCCCGCTTCACAAACTCATCCTGACGTTCAGCCCATTCAACAGCTTTACTCCATGTAACGGGAATATCTTCAAAAAGATTCATGCAGCATTGGTCACACAAGTCCCATGAATTAAAATCTTTCACCCATGATTCCATTTGTGTATCATCAACTTTTTTCGGATCATCGATCATTGATGCCAGAATACGTGCTTCATGAAAGCCTGAGTTCCACAACTCCAAGGCAAGCTCATGATTTTTTTTATTCTGTTTTGCAATTTCGCGAAGCAGGGGAATGGAGCAGCCAAAAGCTTTTTCTACATTAATGCCATAACGTGACATACCGATGCGGTTTTCTTCCCTGCCGTTCTTTTTCAGAATTTCAATTATTTCTTTTGCATTCATTTTTCTGAAAATTTAACCAGTCCGCTTTGTGTTGCAATCCAGGCATAACCTTCTTTGTCAAAGGCCACTTTGTTCACAAAAAAATCGGGTATTGAAGAATTGGATGGAGTATATATTTTCCATTGTTCATTTTTCAAAATGTACAAACCCATGTTCGAGGCAATCCACAATTCATCATTATGAGCTGTCATGATATATTCAACAAAAGCGGGCAGTTTGCTGTTTTCCGGGGTATAGATTTTCCATTTCCAGCTTTTATTATCAATTTTAGCTATTCCTCCCCAGCATGAAATCCACACATTGCTGCTGTCATCAATAATTACCTGATTTACCAGGTCATCAGTAAGAACAGAATTTTTTTTGTCATATATGAAAGGGGCAACGTTACTTATTCCTTTTATAGCTAAATAAGAATATGCCCACATTATTCCTTTATCGGTTGCTATCCATATAGCTCTGGATTTTTTTTTAAAAGCAATAGAATTAATAGTATTATCAGGCAATAACGAATTCGACGTATTCATGATATCCCATTTGTTTCCGTTATATATTGCAAGACCATTATCAGTACCCACCCAAATCCTGTTCAGGCTGTCGACACTAATTGATCTGACATGCTTATCAGGAAAATCGGAATTTAATGGATTATAATTAGTCCAGGTTTTTCCATCAAATGAAGAAATGCCATGGTAGCGACTTCCGAACCATATTTTTCCATCATTGTCAAAGGCTATACATGTAACAAAGCGGTCGGGTATGCCATCAGTTGTATCATAAACAGTAAAGGATTTATTTTTATAGCAAACAACATTACCCCCGGTAAAACAATCGCCGGTGACAAACCAGACATTTCCATCCGAATCAACATTTACAGTTTTGATAAGATTGCCGGGTATTTTAGAATTGGAAGTATCATAAACAGTGAATTGCTGGCCAAAAAGGAATACCGGCAACATTAAAAACGGTAACAAACATAGTTTTCTTTTCACTTTACATATGGTTAGGGCTTGTTAGAAATTAATGTTTACGTTTATATTAATTATGAATATCGAATATCGAACCGCAGCCATGCCTACCGGCAGGCAGGAATTTTGAAGTAATTAAACACTTCTACATTCGTTATTCAGTATTCATTATTCGATATTTTAAAGTTTAAAATAATAATGTTATTCATTAACAACTGGTTAGAAAACAAAATTACACATTCCTCTTAATTTATTTTCTTTTTCTAACAGCAAACAACTCATAAAAATCTGATTGCTGAATATTCACTTAATTTCAAGCAGTGATTTTATTTTATACTGCAAACGGGTATTGGTTGATATTCTTTACTGATACCAACAAAGTACGAACCTGCTTGCCGGCAGGCAGGTTTTGTACGAACTAACGAATTTCGTAGTTCGTAGTTTCGTAACAGTTAGTACTTCGGAAGGTAAAAAAACGCAAATTATGACCGTTCATTGTATATAATGATATTCATTATCTTTGTCTTCTATTCCATTTATCATGAAACAGATTTTATTTATTTTCATTGCATTCTTGCTGGCCTTTCATTCTGAATGTATTTCTCAAACTACCGCTTTGTCATCCGATTCAGTTATAAAAGAATCAGACATGACCGGAAGCATGTGGAAAGAATGGTACACACTTGATTCAACCTGGACAAAAAACATGTTTCCGTCATGCCTGCTGGAAAACCACATAAAACTCAGCTGCGCCGGTTGTGAAAGTATATCTATGACTGCTCAGATGAAAATTGATTCTACAGGAAAACTTGTCTCTTATAAAAAAATTAAAGAAAACATGTGCGGAAATACTTTCACCCAACTTATGGAAAAGTGTTTTCTCGATTTCTTTTTCTTCCTTGAATTTCCTGCCGGTTTCAGAAACAAAACCATAGAAGTAAGGATAGGAAACGGATTAAAATGCTGACCCGCTTTATATCTCTTCTATGTAAGCACCCGATTTCAGTACTGAATAACAAGGCATATTCAACGCATCGCATTCTTTAACCCATTTCTCGGTTCTCCAGTTGGAATTTGAAGAATCAATAATAATAAGTTTCGGATGATACGAGTCAAGCAATTCGTCTATGTCGGCCCTGATATTTCCTGAAATTACAAGGTAATCGAGTTGCAGGGTTTTATCAGAAACATTTCGGAAATTATTTTCATTTACAAATGCCAGCCGTTTATCAAAAAACTGAATAATATTTTGTTTAATAAAAAAAGATTTGCTTTCAAATTCATATGAGGAATCAGACAACGACTGCTCATCAATATTTGTTGCATCATTCAGCCGCAGTTTAATCCAGTGATTGTTTATATGTGTTTTTATTGATTTTTCATTTGCCAGCAGCAATGAATCGGTAAAAAGAAAATGATCTTTCCCGTAAATAAAATCAATAGCTGTAGATTTTTTAACATTATATACAACAATTTTTTTCTGCGATAATGCTTCGTATTTGCCAACAGCCAGTGAAATAAAAAAAACAATGGACATCACTGCTGCAAGTTTCAGCATGATGGTCTTTCTGTTGAATAAAAATGCGATGACAAAAGCAATCAGCACATACAGCATGATCGTTTCCATGCTGCTTAATGTCAAACCATGAGTTACGGAATAAGGAAGGTTTTCAATAAAACGTATTGTATAATTCAGTCCGTACAGCATATATACAAATGCTTTTGAAAACAATGAAGCGATGAAAGCGAACGTAGAAGCAATAAGGACTATCATTCCGCAATAAATTATAAAACTGGAGAAAGGAACTACTACAAGGTTCGTAAACAGAAAATAATTAGGGAACTGGTGGAAATAAAAAATACTCAGGGGAAAAGTGGCAATCTGCGCTGCTATTGAAACCGAAACAATCAGCCAGATCTGAAGAAGTAGCCAGTTGGAAGGTTGCCAGAGATTGTGAATTTTTTTCTGAAGCAAAACGATACCGAATACTGCAATATATGAAAGCTGGAACCCGACATCGGAAACAAGCAAAGGATTAAAAACAAGAAGAAGCATTGCCGAGGCCGCCAGGGTATTATAAATATTTGTATTCCTTCCGAATATTCTTCCGGCTATGACAAAAGTGATCATTGCTGCTGCACGGTTCACAGCAGGAGAAAGACCGGTAATAGCTGCATAGAACCATATAAGCAGAATAAGAGTTACCAGCTTAATATACCTTCCTTTTTTTTTACGATCAAGAAAAGCAAGTAAAAAATTCAGTACAATAAATATTATTCCTACATGCATACCGGAAACGCTTAGTATGTGCAATGCTCCTGAACCTGAATAAACATTTATCAGATCCTGATCCAGTTTATCGGTATATCCAAGAATCAATGCTCCGGCTACCGCATATTCTTCACCTTGTATATCATATTCCCTGAATATTTTCAAAAATTTATCACGTATGTTTAAAGCCATTTCCCTTAAATAATTTCCTTTATTTCGTTCCAGCAACATCCATTTTCCCGATTTCACATACGACTGCAGAAATATGGAACGCATGGAAAGATATTTTTTATAATCAAATTCTGCTGGGTTCTGACTGCTTTTAATTTCAGTGAAAGATGAAGCCAGCACCATCCTGTCGCCATAACTCAGGTTCGCAGCCATGCTGTCTTTCTGAAGATAGGTCATTACTTTTCCTTCTGCCTTCTGCCAGCTACCGTTTTTTCTTACAGCATTTATTTCAAGTATTACCTTGTATGAATTTTCCCTTTCAACAACCGGATCATCAATGGTTGCAATCACTGTATCGGATGAATGTTTTATGTTTCTCAGATCAGACGGACTGTCATTGATCAACCTGGGAACAGTGAGATTGCATGCAACAAAGAAGATGATTATATTCAGGATTATGCCGAAAATCCAGCGGGTACTGAAGTTTTTAAATATGCGGGGATACAATATTGCAAGTACAATAAAAATTATTACCGGGAATAACACGTACGGTGAAGCCATTCCAAAAAACACCGGAAACAGTAGGGAGAATATAATCCCTGCAAGAAAAGGAATCAGGATACGGAATAACGGAAGTTGGTTCCAGAAGTTCATGTATAATTAAAACAACTCTATTGCTAAATTGTTAAATTACTAAATTGTTAAATTGTTGTTTTATACTTCTCTATAAATTGCTAAGGGATTATTTATAGCAATCGAGCAATATAACAATTAAACAATATTATTTTAATTCGGAAATATTGATCAATGAAACGTCTTTATAGTAAAACTTAATAATATTTTTATATGTCCATCCCATGTCAACCATGTGCATGGCTCCTTCCTGGCAAAGACCCACCGCGTGACCGTAACCGCGCCCTTTAAACAGCAAAGTATCGACTTCATTTTCAATACTGAAAAAAGTTGATTTCAGTTTCCAGTCGCTGCGAATGGTTTTGAGGGGGATGTTGGGATTATCATCAAAATAAATTTTCCGCTCAGGTTGAGTAAATGTTTTTGCTTTCAGAATCATCGCCGAATCCGTAATGGGATAATTAAATTTTTCATCAAGATACTCAAGCCATTCTTTTGCGGTAATTTTCTTTTCCCATTTCGCCTGTGATTGCTTCAGGCAAAAAGTATCTTTAACCGCCTGCAGATATGTGGTTGCAATCGACCATACATCTTCGGAGTTCACTGTCTCGCCTCCGCAATTGGAACAAAAGGAAGCAGAAATGGGCTTGTTTGCCTTATCAATAATAATGTCGCCGGCTGTTTGTGAAACGGCCATCATGATCATGCTGTTGGTGCAACGGCCTTTGTACATCTGGCAATGCACATTATCGCAAAAATTATAAGCCGATGTTTTTAAATGTTTTCGCACATTGCTGACAGCATATGTTCGCGAAATGATAGCCTGCAGTTTCAGGAATTCAAGGTTTTTTTTCATCCCCCCCTCCGATTCCACAACACCTGCTATATAATGTTCAATTTCCACATTGTTGATCACCCTCAAAGCGCTGTCGGCAACAGATATTTTTATGCCGTCATCATATACACGTTCCAATAAGTTGGGTTCCACAGGCGACATGGTAAATGTATTCAGAAAGCCTTCAGCCGAAAACTCAAGATTGTCATAGCTTCCAAGATCTTCACCTGATTTTGAAATATTCACCTTTGTTCCAATCACTTTAACAACAACAGAATTGTTCTTATAAAGATCAGCCAGTTTGGTTTTATTATTATATATTACGTACTTTCCTGAAAGAGGAGTGATTTTTATAGTTTTCAGAACGGATGATGAATAAATACAAACATCAACATCAGTCGCAATGGCATTACACCATGACAAAACAAAGAAAAGTGTAAGTGACTTAAATATTTTCAAAATCAATTTTCGCCTGCTTGAGATTTCAAAAATAAGGGAAGGATTTGGAAAATCAAGAATTATTTTCTTAAAAATACCCAAGGTGTTTTTTATCAATGTTTTAAAAATTCGGTTATGCGTTTTGCAGTGTTTTCGGAAGCCCCTTTTCCTCCAAGCTTTTCGCGAAGCTTTGCATATTCGATTTTCATTTTCTCACGATTATCCGGATTTAAAATCTTTTTAAGCTCATTGTTAAGATTATTCAGATTGAATTCCTGCTGAATAAGTTCTTTCACTACCTCTTTCTGCATAACAAGGTTCACAAGCGATATATAATCGACTTTTACAAGCTTTCGTGCAAGCTGGTATGAAATATAGGAACCTTTATAGCAAACCACTTCAGGCACTCCGAAGATGGCTGTTTCAAGGGTAGCTGTTCCCGATGTAACAAGCGCAGCATCAGAAACCATCAGCAACGAGTATGTCAGGCCTGTAATAATTTTCACAGGAAACTCACTGCAAAAAATTTCATAAAACTCTTCACCATGTGTGCCAACAGCTGCAACTGCAAACTGATATCCGGGAAATGAATTTATTACTTTCAGCATTTCGGGAAGCATTATTGATATTTCCTGTTTCCTGCTTCCGGGAAGTAATGCGATCACTGGCTTTTCAGAAAGGCATAGCTCATCTTTAATGACACTTATTTCCTTTTGAGTAATTTGCGCAATGGCATCAAGAAGCGGATGCCCCACAAAATCCACATCATAATCAAACTTCTTATAAAATTCCTTTTCAAAAGGAAGTATCACAAACATTTTATCAACCGTTTGTTTTATTTTTTGCACGCGCGCTTGCTTCCATGCCCAAACCTGCGGTGAAATATAATAAACCACTTTAAATCCCGATTGTTTGGCAAACTCCGCAATACGAAGATTAAAACCCGGATAGTCGACTAATATTACCACATCAGGTTTATACGATAAAATATCCTGTTTGCAGAAACGGATATTCTTTATGATGGTCCGGAAGTTTGAAAGCACTTCCACAAAGCCCATGAATGCAAGATCTTTGTAATGCTTAACAAGTTCCGCACCCTGTGTCTTCATCAAATCACCGCCCCAGCACCTGAAATGTGCATCGCTGTCGAGCTTTTTCAACTCTGCAATCATGTTCGATGCATGAAGGTCACCCGAGGCTTCACCGGCAATGATGTAATATTTCACGAAGTTATATTATTAATTGACTTAAGTATGATTAAAAGATAATAGCAAATAGTAAAGAGTAAAGAGAAAATATTTTCTTCTTTTTATATTGCGTCTTGCTGTTATCCGCCAGAAGCGAATTGAATATTTCTTAAAATTTATATTTACGTTTTTTCAATTTGAGATTTTCTATTTTCTGTTTGCTGTCATCTATAGTATCTTACTATTTTTTTATGAAATTTTCTATGCAGCATAAATAAAGATGCTTCCGGATTAGTATTAAAAACAACTTACAAAACCCGCATCACCACTTTAGAATATATTCATTTGCAAAAAAAGCAATAATGTATATAAAAGTGATCACAAGAAATCCTTTTCCGGTTTTTTCATACTTTAACTTTATCATGTAGTAGCGAATAGCAAAAACATTCACAACAATGGCAAGCAGCTGCATAGTTGAAGAACTCAGCAGATAAGGAATACCCAGCATGAGGTTTCCTAAAAACAAACTCAGGCAATATAATATCCCGAGTAAAATCCATGGAGCAATAATTCCTGTTATCAATCCAAGGATAAATGAATCCTGTTTTAAAATTTTTTTTATCATTCTTCCATGTTTTTTAACTGAGGAATTGAATAATGCGCCGTGAAATCATAGAGTACGGGAACAACGGAAATATAATCGTTGCTGAGCGCCCACTCGTCGGTATCTTTTCCTTTATCATTGTTGATAAATTCGCCTGTAAGCCAGTAATAACTTTTATGATGAGGATCCTTTCGTTCGTAATATTCATCATCCCACGATGCCAGCGCCTGGCGGCAAACCTTTACTCCTTTTATTTTATTTACTCTCGGAATATTTACATTCAAACATAATCCTTCAGGTAGTCCGGTTTTCAATACTTTCCGGCATATGGAAAGAATATATTTCTCAGAGGGTCCGAAATCGGCATCAAAAGAAAAATCGAGAATTGAAAAACCAATGCTCGGTATATTTTCAATGGCACCTTCAACAGCAGCAGACATCGTACCCGAATATATCACATTGATAGAAGAATTAGAACCATGATTAATACCGGAAACCAGTAAATCGGGCTTTCCGAAAAGTATTTTATCCACGGCAAGTTTTACACAATCCACAGGTGTTCCGCTGCAGCCGTATTCAACATGCTTGCCATCAATATGCATTTGCTGCAGGCGCAAGGGTGTGGAAATGGTAATAGCATGTCCCATGGCCGATTGCGGTTTGTCGGGAGCAACAACTACAACATCTCCAAGCCTGCGCATAAGTTTAATAAGCTGCCTTATGCCCGGCGACATTATTCCGTCATCATTTGTGATAAGAATAACAGGCTTTTTTTCTTTTTTCTTTTTCGTCATCTCTATGCATTCATAAAAAACAAATATACTTGATTTTTTTATTTGGAAGTTCAAAATATAAATCACAAAAGTATTATGATTGAATGTTTGATTAAATTTGTTATTATATTTCAACTTTTAAATTAATTACAAAACCTGGTTTATTTATTATATTCTACAATGAAGTTTTACGAATTACAGAAAAGCGAACGAGAACAACTGATTCGCAAAACATCAGAAGATATTACTGACGATTTCAAAAACAAAAAGTTTCAGAAAATTCAAAAATATTTTTCTGACAGTGACACTTATATAAGG
>JAZDMF010000235.1:0-4118 GCA_043801235.1 Bacteroidota bacterium
TTTTCTTTACCCTGGCGCAGATCAACCAGTTTAATATTGAGCCCCTTGTTCAAAAAGGCAAGTTCCCTCAATCGTTTTGCCAGAATATCGTAAGCAAATACGGTGGTCATTGTAAAAATAGTGGGATCCGGTAAAAAGGTAACCTTGGTACCGGTCTTCTTGGTTTTACCAATCACTTCAAGTTTTGTAACCGGCTTTCCGCATTCATAACGCTGATGATAAATCTTCCCGTCACGCTTGATCTCAACTTCCAGCCAACCGGAAAGCGCATTCACGCAACTGACACCCACACCATGCAAACCACCTGAAACCTTATAAGAATCCTTGTCGAATTTACCGCCAGAATGCAGCACCGTTAAAACCACCTCGACGGCTGGACGTTTTTCACGTTCATGCATATCCACCGGAATGCCGCGCCCATCATCCACGACCGAACAAGAGCCATTCTCATTCAAATAAACCTCAATGCCCTGGCAATGACCGG
The DNA here is from genome assembly GCA_043801235.1 of Bacteroidota bacterium. Classification (GTDB taxonomy): domain Bacteria; phylum Bacteroidota; class Bacteroidia; order Bacteroidales; family CG2-30-32-10; genus DAOQAK01. Next base: position 485 of record JAZDMF010000235.1, read on the forward strand.
CCAAGGCCTCATCAACCGAATTATCCACCACTTCATACACCAAATGATGCAACCCGCGCACCGCCGTATCACCGATATACATCGCCGGACGCATGCGCACAGCCTCCAGTCCTTCAAGAACCTGGATATTGGATGCATCATATTTGGCGCTCTTTACACTGCTGTTTTCCTTGATCTCGTCTTGTTTGCTCATGTCACTTTCCCTATTTTAAAAACAATATTTGTAACATCTGTTCTGCGTTCCTGAAATCTCTTGAGCACCATTCCTTGCCGTGATTTCCAGTAATACAGCCTGGCTGCACTATCAACTACAATAAATACGATACCATCTTTAAATCCATTTAATTTGACACCGGAAAAACCCTGCATGGATACCAGGATATCTTTCCATATTTTTTCTAATTGAATCTGTTCATGAGTGTTACTTCGAGTGATCTCTTCCAAAACTTTTGGCAAAATGTCAGCCACTGACTGAATTTTCTGCTTTTCCTTCATCATAACAACATCATTTTTTTGTTAAGACCGAATTGTATATGAACCTGCCTTTATCGACAAGTAAATGCACAAAAAATTTTTATTTAATTATAAACGCATGGGTAATGCCAAATACAGATAATTATCTTTACGAATGACACAAGGTTTATCTACACCTATTAATTCTAATTCCAATGATTCATCTGTAATGTTTTTTAATACATCCATCATATATTGCGGATTGAAACCAACAATCATTTCATTACCACTATATTCCACCGGTAATTCTTCTCTGGATTCACCCACATCAGGTGTTGTTTTTGAAACAACAAGCTTGTTTTTGAATATTTCAAATTTAACAGCTTGAAAATCCGGTGTTGCCAGTAAATTGGCCCGACGGATTGCAGCTAAAAACTCGAGTGTGTTTAATTTAATTTTAACAGAGGCTTCTTTCGGAATTACTTGTGTATAATTTGGAAAATCCCCTTCAATGATGCGTGTAGCCACTAAGATACCATTAATATCAAATATAACCTGATTAATTCCTGGGAAAAACGCCACATCGCCTTCATCTTTAAGATTCCTGTTTATTTCACTGACAGCTTTTATAGGTAAAATAAAATTAACATCTTGCGAAACTGTATTTAATAAAGGACGTTCAATTTTAGCCAATCGCCGTCCATCTGTAGCCACTAATCGTAATGTGTCTTTAGAAACTTCTACTAAAATACCATTTAAAACATATCTGGATTCTTCATGAGATACCGCAAAAGCTGTCATGCGAAACATTTCTTTCAAATCTGCCTGTTTGATTTTAATAGATTCTTTATCTTTAAAATCAGGAAATTTGGGGAATTCTTCTTTAGGTAATCCCAGTAATTTCATCCGGCAATTTTGTCCTTCTATATCAATCTGATTATTTTTACGTGCATTAATAATTACATCACCTGCCGGAAATTCACGCACAATATCACTGAATCGTTTGGCAGGTATTGTAATAGCACCATCTTCCATTATATTGACAGGAATTTCACAGGAAATACCAATATCAAGATCTGTTGTATAAAGATGAAGGGTATCTTTTTTTGTTTCAACTAACATATTCGATAAAATAGGCAAGGTTGCTTTGGTTGAAACAATATTTTGAACTGTTTGAATACCTTGTAACAACTCTTCTTTGGAAAGTTTGACCTTCATGTTATTCACAACCTTTCTATTATCATATTAAATGAGATAAACAGTAATAATTATAGTAAACCCTGTGAATATTTTGATAAGGATTTAAAATGTTGATATTAAACAACATATATAAAAAATCTTTTGTGGATAAATACAAATTCATTGTTTAAGGATTGTGGATAATTTTTCAATGATATATTTAATTTCACTGTTATGGTCCATATTTTCTTCAATCTTTTTACAGGCATATAAAACAGTGGTGTGATCTTTACCACCAAAGCTCTTGCCAATTTCAGGTAAAGAATGATTTGTTAATGTTCGTATAAGATACATGGCAATTTGACGCGGTAAAACAAAATTTTTTGTTCGTTTATTATTTTTAAGTTCATTTTGATTGATTTTAAAATGTTCACAAACCATCTGTTGAACCATTTCAATACTAATGATTTTTGTTGTTTCATGCAGCATATTTTTTAAAATCATATGTGCTAAATTCAAATTAATAGGCTTCTCTTGTAAAATAGAACCGGCTACAACGCGAATTAAAGCCCCTTCCAACTCCCGTATATTGGTTTTAATCTGTTCTGCAATGAAATAGACAACATCATCCGGAACAGCAACATTTTCCAATTCAATTTTTTTACGTAAAATAGCGACGCGGGTTTCAAAATCCGGCGGTTGAATATCAACGATCAATCCCCATAAAAACCGTGTCACCAGGCGTTCTTCTAAATCCGAGATTTCTTTAGGTGGACGATCCGATGTAATGACAATTTGTTTATGATTATCATGCATAGCGTTAAAGGTGTGGAAGAATTCTTCCTGGGTCGAACGTTTGCCGGCAATAAACTGAATATCATCAATGAGTAAAACATCTACATTACGGTATTTTTGTTTGAATTGAGTGGCTGTTTTATGATGAATGGATTCAATCAATTCATTGGTGAATTGTTCTGAAGTCATATAAACACATTGGAGCGACGGGTTATGCTGGACCACATGTTGTGCAATCGCCTGCATTAAATGTGTTTTCCCGAGGCCGGATTGACCGTATAAGAATAATGGATTGTATGCCCTGGCAGGCGCATTAGCCACAGCCTGGCTTGCGCCACAAGCCATCTGATTGGAAGATCCAACAACAAAATTATCGAAGTTCAGACGTGGATTAAAGCGGGATCCCGGAATTTTTTTCGCGACCTGGTGATGAACAATGTTTGTTGGCGATGCTTTTTCCGGTGTAGGAACTGGAATTATCGTTGTATTGGATACACAGATGGTAACAGTAACGCTGGTTTGTGTTTGATTAGTTAGTATATCCTGAATGATAGCCAGATAATGTTCTTCTATCCAGCTTTTGAAAAACTCATCCGGTGTTGTTAGTATTAATGAATTCTCGGTTGAACTTAAAGGATGAAGATGGGAAAACCACGATTGATAACAGCTATCACCTACTTTTTGCTGCAGGGCGGTTTGTGCGTGTGTCCAGGCATTTAGAAGGTTCATGTATTTAATGTGTAAATGTTTTGTTGTTATAAGTTATTTGATTACAATGCTTTATGTCGTTATTAAAAAACATTCCACAAGTTATCCACAGCTGTTAGATACTATTGACGAGACTGCGTCGGATTTTTTATTAAATGAATGAACTGTGCGCGTTTTCATAGGAGAACTGTATTCATTATATTCTGTTTTGTTTCTGATTACCGTCATTTTAGCCATATTTTATGCGTGTTGTTATGCTGATAGCCATATTAACGCATAATTCGTGTTTGTGGATTTGGGCATTATAGCAAAGAAGGTTTTTATTTCAACGCACATTTTTAAGGATGTGTTTTTCATACATGTATTGTGCATATTTTAAAAACAATTACTGTTCACTCATTTTATAGAGGGAAAATTGTAATCACAAGTGCGACAGGAAAAATTTAAAAGAGCTCCATAGATCAGCAAAAACTGTTACTTTGTAAGTTAGTCGACAAAA
>JAZDMF010000238.1:0-10754 GCA_043801235.1 Bacteroidota bacterium
CCTTCTTCATCATCGAAAAAAGCAAGATCGCCGGGTGATGCTTCGGTAATGAATTCAACAGTTGTGCCTTGTGTTGACTGCTGGTTCGCATCGCGCAACAGGTTTATCCCGCTCAGTTTGTAAGTCATCTGAGTAAATCCAGAACAATCTATTCCGAATGGGCTGCGGCCGCCCCACAGATAGGGTGCATCATGATACATATACGCATTCTCAACTATTTTTTCGGTGGTTGCTTCTTCTTTTACCGGGCGCACATTTCCATCATATATGTATTTATCGTCTTCGATATAAAAAATATTGTTGGCGACATGTGGAAGAGAACTGCCAAGTACAACAGGTATCATCACATTTCTATTAACATCCGTAAGTACATGGGCAAGATCCAGGCTTATTGATGTTCCGAAATTACTGAGTTTGTCAAATGTTTCGTAGTACAATGGCATGAATTGTTTATAGTCAACCCAGCCTTCATAACCATCGGTAATGACTTTTACTTTTACCCAGTTGTCAGTTTTTTCGGTAATCTCGAAAAGCTCGCCAAATAATAGCTGCGTTACCATTTCGCTGCGATGCGATGATTCACGCCTTACAGCGACCATGCTAAGATTACACATTCCAAACTTCATAATGAAAGAATTAAATTATCTGAATGCAATTTTAGTGATAATTGCGTTATGCTATGAACTTTTTATCTAAATTATTTTTATTTTTTTTATTTTCGTAGGAAATAACGCAAAATGAAATTTCTGATCCGCATCGCTGAAAAATATTCTGAGATATATAAAATTTTGCTTTTTATCATAAGCATTATTATTGTAGTACTGCAGTTTCCCCGGGAAGGAAAATTCAAATACGAGTTCTATAAAGGAAAACCCTGGATGCATGATGACCTGATTGCACCCTTTGATTTTGCCGTGCTCAAATCCGACCAGGACATCCATGCCGAAAAGGAAGCGGCTCTTGAAAACACCAAATTGTATTTTTCAGTTGATACAGCAGTCAGCTCCCTAAAGGAAAAAGCGTTTAAAAATGATTTTAATAAAAAGTGGGATGAAAAATATCAGGACAGCGATGATGACCATAAGCAATATTCTTTAAATGCGGGACTTGCCATACTCGACAGCATTTATGCAAAAGGCATCATACAATTAAATGAGCAGCTTGATGACAAGGATAATGAATTTGTGATCAATGTGGTGAACCTGAATGTTTCCGAAGAAAAAGAACTGTCTTCCCTTTTCAGTATACAGACTGCCGACGATTATGTTATAAAAGGATTGTCTTTACAAGCAGGCATTGATGCTGAATTGCTAACACCCCTTTTGGAAAATGCGATATCGCAGAATATTTTTTATGATGCGGATTTTACCACAAAATACAGACAAGAGATTGTCAGCAGCATTTCACTTACCCGAGGCATGGTGCAGAAAAATGAACGAATCATCTCCAAAGGCGACCTGGTTACATCAGAAAAATTCCAGATGATAGAATCGCTGAAAAGGGAATACGAAAAGCAGCTGGGATCTTCCTCTAAATATTTCTGGATATTCATGGGACAACTCATCCTGATTTTTATATCCTATACCGTTTTGTTTTTATTCATTTTTTCTTTCCGCCGTGAAGTTTTCCTTGACAATAAAAAAGTATTTTTCATTCTTCTTAATATTTTCTTTATGGTGCTTGTGACCAGTCTTGTCATTAAAGTGAATGTTGATTATCTGTACATTGTTCCGCTCTGTCTTGTCCCTGTTATTATCCGTGCTTTTTTTGATACACGCCTGGCTTTGTTTGTTCACATTGTAACCGTCATCATCACCGGTTTTCTTGTGCCCAACAGTTTTGAATTTATTTTTCTTCAGCTGATAGCGGGCATTATTGCCATTATCAGCATTGTGAACCTTCGCAAGCGGTCACAGTTCTTTATGACCACTATACTTGTGTTTGCAACATATTCCGCAACCTATACAGGTATGATGCTTATGCAGGACGGTAGTTTTTCGGAAATAAATGCCAACAGTTATATATGGTTTGCCGGAAGTTCGCTGCTGGTGCTGTTTTCGTACCCGCTTATTTATATTTTTGAAAAAATATTCGGTTTGGTTACCGATGTATCGTTACTGGAATTATCAGATATAAATACAAAACTTCTGCGCGAGTTGGGACAGAAAGCTCCTGCTACCTTGCAGCATTCACTGCAGGTTGCCAATCTTGCTGAGGATGCAATATTTGCAGTAGGGGGAAATACGTTGCTTACAAGGGCAGGAGCTTTATATCATGATGTAGGCAAAATGGATATGGCACTGTACTTTACCGAAAATCAGGGCGGGGGCGTGAATCCTCATGAAGAACTTACATCTGAAGAAAGTGCTGCCATCATTATAAGCCATGTGAGAAAAGGCATAGAACATGCAAAAAAGCATAACCTTCCTGAGCGCGTGATTGATTTTATCAGATCGCATCACGGAACGCGCCGCACGCTGTATTTTTATAACCAGTTTTTGAAAAATAATCCCGATGAACCCGTTGATGAAACCAGGTTCCGTTATCACGGGCCTATACCGTTTTCCAAAGAATCCGCTGTGGTGATGATGGCCGATGCCATTGAAGCAGCTTCGCGCAGCATGAAAAAACCTGATGAAGAAACAATAAGCAATCTTGTTGAAAACATTATTAATTCCCAGATCGAGTTAAAGCAATATGTGAATTCCGATATCACTTTCCGCGATGTGGCTGTCATTAAGAAGATATTTAAAAGGAAGTTGCAGAATATGTTTCATGTTAGGGTGGAGTACACTGCATAGGATTCAAACTTCAAAATGCAATTTTTTTTATTAAATCCATATGCCAATAATTAGATAAGTTATTGCAAAATGCTGATTATTTATAAATTTCTCGCTGTAGCACAAAATGGCAAAAACATTAATAATCAGTATTTTGATTTTGTTAATTCGAATTTATGAGAAATATATAAAGCTTCCTGACAATTGATTAATTTGGTCATTGATAAAAATTATCTCTAAACAGGGTTGTTCAATCAAATATCTTTTTTAAAATCCTGAAAGGATTGAATATGAATCCTGAGCGTTGCTCAGGGTTAAATTAATAGAATGTTATCAACCCTGAAATGGTTGAATATCTGTTAATTATTTTTTTTAATTGAACAGCCCTGTCATCTCTAAATTAATTACTTGTATTATGCATTTTAAATTATTATATTTGAACTTTCACAATCCGGAGGATTTGTTACGTTAGTCAGTAAATATTTTAAAAAGAAAAACAGGGTCTCGACCATTCCGTACATGGAAACGGAAAGGCTTGCGCTTTGTCCTTTTTCCGGCAGGGATGCACGTAGGGTTCAGCTTCTTGCAGGTGATGAAGCTATTGCTTCAGGTGCTATCAACATGCCTCATCCTTATACCGATGGTATTGCCGAATCATGGATTTCAACGCATGAAGCAGAATATCTGAAAGGAAATTCGCTTATACTTGCTGTAACAATAAAAGAAACACGGATTTTAATAGGATCTGTCGGACTATATATCAACAAAAGGCACCAGCATGCAGAGCTCGGATACTGGATTGGCAGGGATTTCTGGGGCAACGGTTATTGCACTGAAGCGGTTTCTGCTATTGTTAATTATGGCTTTCATAAGCTGAACCTTAATAAAATTTTTGCTCATCATATCAGCAGAAACAATGCTTCGGGAAAAGTCTTGCAAAAGAATGGTTTTGTACTTGAAGGATTGATGCGGAAACACGTAAAATATAAAGATGTTTTTGAGGATATTGAATGTTTAAGCCTGCTGCGATCGGATTATCTGAAAAAAAAGAAAGAGCCTTAAGAAAAGGCTCTTTCTTTTTCAATATTTGTCCAGTTTTATACTTTTGCCAGTATGGGGAATTTAAGGGAAGCTAAATACAAAGCCCCGAAAAATATTCCGTTATAAAATAAATCGCCTATAATGCCATTCATCAGAAATGACAAGCCCAAGCTTCCATCATTAAAAAAAGGTAATCCGGCAGCATAACATCCCATTAAACCTGCAAAACTTTGTGGATAAAACGGGCTTCCGTACCAAACGGCAAAGTTTGTTATGATGAAAAATAACAAGGATGAAGCAACTGATGTAAGTCCTATTTTATAGGCTTTCATGCTTCTTGAAATGCTGATGCCCATCCATACCGTAAAAGTAAAGCTAATATATACGGCAGCTATGTAACTGTGAAATCCAATGATGATATCACTGATGAGCATGGCAGCAAGGGGTAATATAAAAGCAAGCCATTTACGGCTCAAAGCAGCACCGCCAAACAATGCTATAGCAGCTATGGGAGTAAAGTTAGGCCAGTGAGGCACAAGGCGCATAGCCGCAGCGACAATAATTAAGGATGCAATGAAAACAATCCTGGGTGTTGATAATCTTTTGTTCATGTCAGCATATTTTATTTATTACTGCAAAAATAAAAAAACATTTGAATTCTTTATGAATTTATTTTTTATAATATTTTTTTGTATGAAGGTTGCCGCTTTTAATATATTTGTCCTATATATCATATGAATATGCGAAATAAACACCTTCTCATTTTTCTTCTTGTTATGTCAGTTCTTGCTTTTTCCTGTCATACTAAAAAACAAAAGGCCGACCTTATTGTATACAATGCACATATATATACTGTTGACAGCACTTTTTCAGTAAAGGATTGCATTGTAATAAATTCCGGATTGTTCATTGATGTGGGTACAAAAAGCGATATGCTTGGCAAATACGATCCAGTTGAAACTCTTGATCTGAAAGGAAAATACATTTACCCTGGCTTCATAGATGCTCATTGTCATTTTTATGGTTATGCAGTTTCTACTCTTGAAGCCGATCTGAGCGGTACCGCTTCATTTGATGAAGTTCTGCAAATTGTCGCAGCTTTTCATAAAAAAAACGCTTCTACCTGGATCAAAGGCAGGGGATGGGATCAGAATGACTGGTCAGTAAAAGAATATCCTGACAAAACAAAACTTGATTTATTGTTCCCCGATAACCCTGTTCTTCTTATACGTATTGACGGTCATGCAGCCATTACAAACAGTGCTGCACTGAAAATTGCAGGTGTGTCAGAGGATTCCAAAATTAAGGGTGGAATTATTGAACTTGAAAACGGGGAGCCCACAGGCATACTCATTGATAATGCCATTGAACTGGTAAGTAATATTATCCCTCGTCATTCAGATATGGAAATTTCAAAGGCACTCACAGATGCCGCTGAAAAATGTTTCAGCGTTGGGCTGACTTCAGTGGGCGATGCGGGCCTTGACAAAAAAATAATTCATATGATGGATTCACTGCAGAAAGAGGGTTTGCTGAAAATGAAAGTTTACGCTATGATGAATCCGACAGAAGAAAATTTTAAAACCTTCATGTATTTTGGCAGGTATAAGTCTTCTTTTTTAAATGTTAGATCGGTGAAGCTTTATGCAGACGGTGCTTTGGGTTCTCGCGGCGCATGTTTGCTGGAGCCATACAGTGACAAGCCTGAAAGTTATGGCTTGATGGTAAGTAATATTGATTCTCTGAAAAATATCTGCGCCGAAGCTTTTAAATATGGTTACCAGGTAAACACCCATGCCATAGGCGATTCAGCGGTAAGGACTGTAATAAATCTTTATGCTCAATTCCTGAAAGGTACGAATGATCTGCGCTGGCGGATTGAACATTCTCAAATAGTTGATCCGGTTGATTTGAAAAGTTTCAGTAAATTCAATATCATTCCTTCTGTAAACATGATTCATGCTACTTCCGATATGTACTGGGCAAAAGACCGCCTGGACGAAACACGTATAAAATATGCTTATGCATATAACGATTTGCTGAAAACAAACGGATGGCTTTGCAACGGAAGCGATTTCCCTGTTGAAAATATTGATCCTGTTTATGGGTTTTATGCAGCTGTTTGCAGAAAGGATTTGAAGGGTTTTCCTGATGACGGTTTTCTTAAGGAAAATGCAATTACACGAATTGATGCTTTGAAGGCTATGACAATATGGGCTGCAAAATCGTTTTTTGAAGAAAAGGAAAAAGGCAGTATTGAACCGGGTAAATATGCCGATTTTGTTGTGTTTGACAAAGACATACTTTCTGTACCCGAAAATGAAATTCCAACTGCAAAAGTCCTGATGACATTTATAAACGGAGAAAAAGTTTATAATTCTACAGTAAAATAATATTAACAAAAACAGGCTTTTTATTAGAATAACATAAACTGATCACGCTGTTTTCATTGACTGTCATGCCTGAGATGAAGATATAGCTTATCAACAAATTGTTAATAACTCCTGTTAATAGAATGTTGACAACAATGCGACCAAATACTTGATTTCGCTTATCTGTTGAACTTATTTTTGTCTTACCAAGTGAGCGATAAAAGGCTGGTTTGATTTGCAGGTACTGACAGATGGAACTTGTAAAAGGAAAATCAGGGCAGTACTGATTAGTTCAAGTATGTAAAAGTTCTTTTATTAATTCGCCGAAAGGCAAAAAAAATGAAGATGAAAGGTCTGCAAAGATCTGACATCGGAAGTTTTGGGGAAAGCGCCCTAAGGGGAGGCAAGTACCTGTGGGCCGGTCAGGCAGGAGGGGTGAGAACCTGCGAAAGCAGGCTGGTAACCAATCATGTTCGCAAAAGCAGTTCCGCAAGGAATGCCGGAGGCGGACAAGCCACAATAACAGTAACCTGGCGGATGCAGAATGCTACGGTGTAATGCATACGGAACGGGGGGCACTTCGAAAGAAGAGTTCCCCGTTTGTGTTTTATATTGGCATTAATACAAGGCGCTATGAAATATTTTGAAAAAAGGTATACCTTCGGAAATATTTTTATTAATATGAAACTAAAAACTTTACTCATTTCCTTATTTGTTTTTGCCTTTACCTATCCACTGACAGCTCAGAGCCGATATCCTTTGATTAAATATAAAAGAGAGTCATACTATAAATATCCATATAAAGTAAAATATGTATCATATGTTTTATACACAAATTTAAATTATGATGAGGATATAATGCCTGTGGCTGACAGTTTGCCCGATGGGAAATTTGTGGCATATGGCGATTATATTAAATACAGGCTTTTTCATCCATTCGGGAAATCAGTGAAAGTGGATACTTCAAAAGTGGCAGCTGTTTTCAATACCAAAAATGGCAAGAAGAACGGTGCTTCATTATGGTATGATAAAAATGGGAATCTGCGCCGCACAGGATCATACCTGAACGATGAAAGGGATGGAGAATGGAAAACATACGATTTGTTCGGCCGCCTCCTGAAAATTGAAAATTATAAGAACGGTCTTTTATCAGGCGATTTGATAGAATATAACTTGCAGGGAATAATTATTAAGAAAGGCCATTTTAAGAATAATGAAGCCGATGGAACCTGGTACATCTACTACAATGACGGAAAATTAAAAGGTTTTATTAACATTGCTCCCGATAGTTCCCAACTTACACAATCACAATATTCCAAATATTATTTTAATTATTTAAATAATGAAATCCCGGATAATTATTCCTATTCATTAAGCAGTTATAATTTCTACGGACCCTGCGAACAATACTATCATAATGGCCAATTCATGTTTAAAAGAAACTTGAAGGAAGGTCATTATAGTCTCAATGATACTGTTTACCATGAAAATGGAAGAATAAGTGAGCTGTCTGTATTGCTGCCCGGCAGTAATGACACTATTCATAATTACATGTATACAGAATACGATACTGCAGGAAAATTAACATTGGAAAAGTTGTATGTTGACAGGTACATGAAATATTCAAAGCACTATGATAAGAACGGGAAAATAAAAGAGGAAACATATGATTACTCTTCAAGGAAATATATTTCTGATATGTATCCTGTTAGTACACAATACGGCAGGTACGATAATTTTGAATCACGTGCTATTGATGCTGATTTATTGAAAAAGGACACTATTCTTCTTCTGAATGCTACATACAACGACGGAAAACCTGTTAGCAGGAAAGTGCTTCTGCTGCCATATAATATCAAGCTCGAAAAGAATATAAATAAAAATAATCTGGGCTTTGATTACAAGGTTGATAAAGATGCCAAAAGCGGCCAGGTTAAGATTCAGGAGTTTTATTATAACCAGGACAGCATTTTTACTCTGGTGAAATTCAGTCATAGCGAAAATGATTCAACAATTGTCACTGATTCTGTCCGTCCGTTTTGTAATGGCAAACTGTTTACAGGAAAAGTGGAATGGTACATGAAAAGAAAGCATGCGAACGATATTGAAATCACATTGAAAAAGGGAAAATTATATGTTGCTTCCAGTTCATATTATTATATGATAATGAATGATCCCTATCTTGATTTTCTTAAGATCGATTTTACTTCTATGCCTAATTTTTATGGCACAAAAGGCAGGATAGAACTTTTTCTGAAAAATGGCCTGCCCGACAGTACACTTAAAATTTTTGATAAGGAAAACAATCTTGTTTTTATTGAGAGATATAAAAATTCATTACCGGACGGCTCCTGTATCTCATATGAAAAACGTCCGCCCCGTAAGGGAAGTATTTACAGATATGAAATGGGTGTGGTGAGTTACACATTTTATAAAAATGGCTTAAAGGAGGATACCTGTAAACGTTATCATAAAAACGGCAGGCTGAGCAGTATTGATGTATATAAAAATGATACACTTAATGGAACAAGCTACACATATAATGTGGATGGAGTTGTGACCAGTATTACCAAATATAAAAATGGGGAACTGGATGGCCTGTCATATGACTATAATAATGATGGAATATTATTAAGTGTAAAAAATTACAAAAACGGCAATCTTGATGGCATAAGCACTTTTTTTGACAGTGAAACTTCCATGACAAGTGTGGTATTAAATACAGATAACGGATATTTTGACGGATGCAGCTATAAATACTATACAGGATCACAGCAGGTAAAAAAACAATTTTGTTATGATATAAAAGACTCTGTGCGGATTTATGGTTACTCATATTTTTACGAAAATGAATATAATGACGAATACAATTATGGAGATGGAATTTGTACAGCGAATGTTGAGGTAACCATTTTTTATAAAGGAGGAGAAAAGTCGGCTGAGGGAAAATATGTTGATTATAAAAAATATGGAATTTGGAAATACTGGGATGAAACCGGCACTCTGGTAAAACAGATAAAATATTTCAACGATTCCGCACCCGATAATTTTATTGCCATTAACAATTTAGACACAATCACCTTTTCAGGAAACATCAATGAATGGTACAGCAACGGAACACATAAAGCGGAAGGTTATGTTATGAGCGAATACGAATTATATGATTGCAGGGTAGAGGGCGATGCCGCAAAACAGGATATCTATTATATAAATTACTGGACACCGAAAGGTGAACAAATGGTAAAAAACAAAAACGGGAAATTGCTTACATACCATCCTAATGAAATAATTGAAACTTCTACTATCATCAGAAACGGTTTAAAGGATAGCATTTATAAAGAGTGGGATCCTGACGGGCATCTTTCTAAAATCGGATCTTACAAATACGGACTCAAAGAAGGACGCTGGCTGGAGGGCGACCTTGAAGGCATCAGCTATATTGATGACCAGTGCTTTTCAAGTGAGGAAGAATTTCAGAATGCATTGCGAAGCAGGAAGGAAAATTTATATGTAAGGGAGGAGTATTATATAAACGGTGAAATGGTAAAGCAGAATTCTTATTCAAGTAATTATTAATTTTTATTTTTGTGTACTAAAAAATTTATTTTTACCAATACAAAATCATCATGAAAAAAGTTTTTTATCTGCTTATTGCTGCCTTTATTTTGATAAGTTCAGGTTGCGGCAAATCCACCAAAGATAAGCTCACAGGAACATGGAAACTGAAAAGTGTGGAAGAGCAGACTCTGACGCCTGAAGAACTCAACCGATTTGTTACAATGAATCCAGATGGAAAGTTTACATTGAAAGCAGGCGATGAGGAAAAAACAGGGGACTGGGTGCTTTCAGAAGATGAAAAGAGTGTTGAAGCAACATCAACGGCAGGCGATAAGGAGGTATGGCATATTCAGTCTCTCGACTCAAAAGAATTTGTTTTTACCGTGGATACCGATAAAGAAAGATACACTCTCGAAAAACAATAGCTAAGAAGGCTGCATGAACAATACAGCTTTTTTAATCATAATCGTTCACTTTCTTCAAAATTTAGTTTCAGATCGTTTGATACAGCCGATTTACCAGGGAAGTTGATCACTAAAACAATAAGCACAATAGCTGTTGCTCCCAGAATATAAATATTACCTGTTATAAGGTAAAATGTAGCATTGATAAAACAACATGCTTCAAGGATTGCAAGTTTTATAAAGAATGGTGCTCTGTAAAAAATAAGTTTTTCAACCAAAGTCATTTTTATAGGGGCGTTCTCAATTTTCTTTTTATATAAGAAATAAGCGGCAGGTATCATCACCATGGTAATCAGAAGTGATGCAAACCATAAATACTGAATAATCATTTTGTTAGAAATAAAAGTTTGGCCCAACTGTTTTACCGAAATATATGAATATGCGATATAAAAAATATTGCCTATTAATATGGCTGTGTACATAATCTTAAGAATTCTGAATAAGTCACGCGGTGTGTTTTGTGTTGTTTCCATAAAAACAGGTTTAAAATTTTTGGCATAGTTAATTTAGTGTTATGTTAAATGTAAATTATAAGTCAT
>JAZDMF010000245.1:0-7348 GCA_043801235.1 Bacteroidota bacterium
AAATGTATTGGGATCCGATTGAAATGCAGTGTCAATGATTGACATCAGGTTTTGTGCCTCGGTGATATAAGTGCTGTTTGCGAAATTTTCATTAAGAATAGTAGACATGTGTGCAATGTACATCCGCTTATACATTGAGTCCGCTAAAAGTTTCTGTATGAGCGGGCGCTCGGAATTGGTTGACTGGATAACGGGCGACAGTTGCTGCATCTCTGTTATGGTGAGTTGACCGGATGGTCCCGGACTCAATACATTGAATGATCCGAAACACATATTGACGTCCCAGATGATGGTATTAAAACGTTTTGTGTTGTCCATGCAGAGGTAGTAGTTCTGTGAAGCAACACCCGTATAGCTGTCAAGATTTACTAATACATTATTGAAGGCAAGCATCCATAATGCGCGGTCAGCATCAAGGATTTTGTGAATATCTGATGAATAATTGGTCAGGGTATCACAAAGGTTTATAAGCGACTGCCAGCCGAAATCCGATTTCATTTGGTAATTGTTATAATAACTTGTACTGTCGGCACCCAGGTACTCAAGTGTCGGGAAATATTGCAGCTGGTATATCAGAGGGTTGCATTTGAAAAAAGGATTACCGGAAGAATAAAAATAATTGTCAACAAAGTCCTTGTTTACTGCTTCGACATTGCTGTATAGCCCGTAATAAGTTCCGTTGATATAAACCTGTGCATAATTGGCTTTTGGACATTGCATATAATTTTTAAGAATTTTATTACCGAGCACATCCCGTACCATAGAGGGCTCGAGCCACCCGTTGTTCAGTTTGATATCGGAATATCCCTGGTAGTCCTGCCCCTGAACAAATGCGTTCAGTTCAATGTGAAGCGGATTTTTTACATTGCTGGAATCATATGAACTGTTCCCTTTGTACTTTACACCCACGCTGTCAATCTGCACACCGTTAACGCGAACCCATTGCGCCATGATATAGTTATCACTGCCATTCTTTGCCGTATCAAGCATATAATCCCAGTTGGATTGTGAAAACGACATTTCAATTTTCTGAATGGTGCTAATGTCATAGAAGTCCTGAGCAGATACCTGCCCGGAATAAGAAAATATATAAAGGAAAAAAATAAATAAAAGCTTTTTCATTGTTTTAAGTTTTAGTTTTCTTTCTTTTATTGACTTAAGTTTTGCGTAATTTTTCATTTTTTCTTTCCATTCTTTCTGCTTGATCAGAAAGAATCAAAGAATCAAGACAAAACGATGCTTCAGCGCTCTCTTGAAAATGCAAAAATCATTGGCAAAGTATGCGTCTGAAACCGATATAATATCTTTTCGTAGTTCATTTTCTTCTTTTGGTTTCAGACGAACACAAGCCTGACTAACGGCAGTCAGGCGCCTTTGCCATGATTCTAAACGTTTTCAATTCACTGCCGACCCCATCCCCGCCGTTTTGTCTGGCCAACGCTCTATTACCTTAAAAAAAATAACATTTTATTATCAAAATTTTATCTTTTATACACTAACCCAAAAAGAACGGAAAATTTTTTATATTTCTTCAGACCCTTACGTATTCATGTTTTTAATTATTATATTTTCATGTAAAAATCCAGTTATTGAATGATTATTTTTTTTGAGCGGACGGCATTAGCGCTGAAAAATCCTAATGCACCATTATCGAAATTGGAAGTCGGATTGGCAGGTGTGGCGGTTTGTCCTCCATTACCACCGCCGCCTAACTGATCAAGCATCTTGAAATAATCAAAAACACTTTCATCAATGGTTTGAAGAAAAACGATTACACTATCTCCGGTCTGCAGGTCTGAATCTCTTTCGAATATTTCCCGTGTGATGGTATTGCCATCACGAAGGCGGTCATCATCAACATGAATAGCATTGGATGGGATCCCATTTATTATTTCAACAAAACGATAATAATTATTTATTCCCGCAGGGTCATGATATTTTATGCTGACAAATATATTCGTGTCGCCTCCACCAAAGCCGCCCATGTAAAAAATTTCCTGGGTTATTGTATCAATGGCAACTGGCTCAGGCATGGTGGAATTTGCCGTATAAGTTTTTCCTTCGGCAGTTACTGAAATAGTATAAGTTCTTCCAACAACTCCCTGAAATGCCGGCGCCGTGTAGATTCCATCTGTTGTTTCTGTAAGTGTTGCCGTATTTCCCAGATCATCTGTAATAATTATTATTGCTCCGGATACAGCAGGGAATGTGTTTGGTTCATCAAAATTTACAGTTTTTGAAAGCTTGACAAAACAAGATGAAGTCAGATCAGCTATGCTTCCTTCAATAATTATTTTAGACGCTGCTTCATTTAGGTTTATATCCACCACTTTTGTGCATGAAGAAATTGAAAGGGCTGCAAGAAGAATGATTGAAAGAATTATAATAGTTTTTTTCATTTTCTTAGAATTTAAAATTGTAAGTAATAGAAGGAACCCAGCGGAACAAAGTTGTTTGAACGGCTTGTGTTTTGCTTGCATCATCAGGGTCTTCCTGAAATGTTATTGAGTAGGCATTTTCACGACCGTAAGCATTATAGCAGGAGAAATTCCAGCTTGATTCAAACTTCTCTGTTTTCTTGCGCTGCCATGTTGCCCCGATATCCAGGCGATGATATGCAGGCATGCGATATCCGTTTCGTTCGGTGTAATAATTTACAACTTGTCCGTTGATCTCATACTTCCCGCTCGGAAATGTAACAGCGTTGCCTGTATAATAAACCCAGGTCGCCGATACAGTCCACTTTTTTGAGATCTCGTATATTCCCACAATGGAAATATCGTGGGTGCGGTCTTGTTTTGCGGGGTAGTATTGACTGTTATTTATTTCATCTATTTTCTTTTCTGTTTTCGCCAATGTATATCCTATCCATCCATTGAATTTACCATATTTTTTTTTTCAAAAAAAGTTCTATGCCATAAGCTCTGCCTGTCCCGAAGAGTAATTGCGATTCTACATTTTCATTCATATTGGTTTCCGCTCCGTCTTTATAATCAATTTGATTTTGCAGATACTTATAATAAACCTCGGAAGAAAACTCATAGGTGTTATTTTTGAAGTTCCGGAAATAACCCAGGGAAAGCTGGTCGGCGATCTCGGGTTTCACATTGTTGCTGGTTGGAATCCATGCATCGGTCGGGTTTCCTGAAGTAGAATTTGAAATCAAATGAAGATATTGAATGTTTCTTGCATATGACGCTTTTACGGAACTTTTTTCTGTCAGGATATACTTTGCGGAAATGCGCGGTTGTGGATTGATGTACGTTGTTACAAATTGACCTGAACTGTAAGTGGTGGTGTCAGTAGTGTTTCCGTTTGCATCATAAGCATAGAAATCACCGGGACCTAATGCGCTGAAAGAAGAAAGACGAAGGCCGTATTCAATGCTGAGTAAATTGTTTGCTTTGTATTCGTTTGAAATATAAAGCGCGTTTTCCCATGCGTATTTATTAGTAAGGTTGAGCTGGCTGATGTTGGAATCACTTTCAAGCGTTACAACTCCGGGAATAATTTTATGATAAATGGAATTGAATCCGAATTTGATGCTGTGTTTTGAATTTACAAAATACTGATAATCCTGTTTAAGATTCCAATTCTGAATCCGTGAAATGATTTGTGCATCTGTTGATCCCAGGCTCAGATGAATTTTATAATCATAATTACTAAAGATTAGTGAAGTGTTTGAAAATAATTTATCGCTGTAAAGATGATTCCACCGCAATGTTCCTGTGGCATTTCCCCAGTCAACAGAAAAAATATCCGAGAATCCCAATACATCTTTGCCGAAATAGCCGGAAAGAAAAACTCTGTTATTTTTATTGATGCGATAATTTGTTTTGGCATTCAGATCATAGAAATAAAGTTTTGCCTGATTGATTGAAGTGTCGCTTGAAAGTTTAAGAAATAAATCGGCATATGTTCTTCTGCCGGAAACGGTAAATGAACCTTTGTCTTTTACAATCGGACCTTCTAATTTCAGCCGTGAAGATATAATGCCAATGCCCCCTTCGGCGCCGAACTTTTTATCATTGCCGTCTTTCATCCGTATATCCAGCACCGACGAAAGACGACCTCCGTATTCAGATGGCTGGTTTCCTTTGAAAAGAGTCACATCTTTTAATGCATCAGAATTAAATACAGAGAAGAAACCCAAAAGATGTGAAGCATTATAGACAGTTGCTTCGTCAAGTAAAATCAAATTCTGGTCTGTCGCGCCGCCACGCACATAAAACCCACTGTTGCCTTCTCCTGCTGATTTTACACCCGGCATTAACTGTATTGTTTTTAAAACATCTTTTTCACCAAAAATCACCGGAATATCATTTATTTCTTTCATATCAATTTTTTCTATTCCCATTTGTGTTTTGGTGATGTTATTATCTTTCTTTTCTGCTGTAATTTCAAGTTGTTTTAATTGTGTGGCATTTTCCGAGAGAACAAAATCCTGCTGAGTGTTCTGCATTAATTCTATTGTATCTGATTTTGGTTCGTATCCTATGTATTGCGCAGTAACTGCGTAATTGCCTTTTGGAATTGTGATGGAATAAAAACCGTAAGCATTAGTGCTTGCTCCTGTTACCGGTAATTCTTTTATGAAAACCGTTGCCCCGATAAGTTCTTCCCCAGTTTTTGCATCTTTTACATAACCGCTGATAGTGTATTTGTTTTGAGCGAGTGCGGAAAAACTCAATAAAAAGAAAATGGCTGAAAGTAATAATTCAGTTTTTTTCACAATTGCACTTTATATATTAAGTAAAATTAATAAATAACTCTTGCTCTTTAATGTAATATATCCGAAGCGGACAAAATGAGGGATGAAGTGAAGGGAAAGACATTTGATGGGGGGCATCTATAATTTCAATTTCTCCACTCACCAACTGCCAGGCCCTTATTCAAAATTGAACTTTATAAACTAAATTTGGAAACAAGCCGATTTGGTAGGCTGTGTTTACTGTGTTGGAAACAGGATTATACCGTTGTGCAAAAACATTTTTGTTGTTCGTCACATTGGATACATCAAAGAATAAGGATTGCGAAAGTTTTAGTTTTTTGCTGTTAAGTGTGAATCCTGTTTTAACATCCAATCTAAAAAAATCGGGGTTGCGTTCAGTGAAGGCAAAGTTATCATCTTTTAGAATTTGTTGGTGCGCTGCTTGCGATGCTGTTATATCAACAGGTGTAAAATAACGACCTCCTGCCTGAGTCATTTTTATATCAACTGAAAATACGTTTCGTTTTTCTTTCCCAATTTTAAATTCTTTACCTGCCAATACATTGTAAACATATTTTCCGTTAAAAGCGGTATTACGTTCAATCTTATCACTTCCTTTATATTTTGATTCATACACAGTACCAGTGATTAAAACATAGTAACCTTTGCTAAAAAATTTTTCGATAGTTAGCTCAATTCCATAATTTGTTCCGGTGCCATTATTTTCTAAATAACCTTGATTGGAGAAACCATAACTTGCTCCTGCATTCAGCGTTGAAAAACTACTGGACACTATCGTTACCGGAACATTTGATAAAATCTGGTAGTACGCTTCTGTTTTCACTCTCCAGTCCTTAACAGGCAATACATCATAGCCAATCACAAAATGTTGACTTCGGGTAAAATCTAAATCTTTGTTGGATTGGTCGTAAGTGCCATCGTCATTCAATGAGCGATAAAAATAAACATCTGTTGGTTGCATTTGGCTGTGCATTCCATAACCAATATTGACAGAGTGTTTTTCATTTAACTGATATTTTAATCCAACACGAGGCTCAATAGAAAAAGAATTATTAAGTGTTAAGAACTGGCAATGAATTCCCGCATTTAAAGTTAGTTGAGTATTAAAGCTGTATTTAGCTTGTGTATATCCTTGAATGAGGGAAGTGTAATTATTATAATCCCAAACTTGTTTCCAAGTTGGGGTAAATTCTCTATCGCGGTAAAATAAATTCAGATTGATAATTTCTGCTAATGCACCAATTTTTATGAAAAGTTTGGAATTAATTTTTGAATTAAAAGAGGTATTTAAAGAATAATGAATTTCAGTGGTGTTGGCTTCTGAAATTCGTATTACCTGTGAATTGGACTTCGATATAGTATCAATATTAAAATACATACTGGCATAAGTGCCTCCAAGAACGGTGTTAAAATAAGATTTTTCGTTCACACGTATAAAATGTTTCAAGCCAACCAATCCAATGCTGCTGTTAAAATACATATCTCTTGTTGGGTCAGCCCATAAATCTGTGGTGTCGGTTTTATCGTGAAGAAATTCTATTCTACTTGTACCGCCTAAGCCGAATAGTGTAAATCGTCCGAGTTTAGTATCTGCACTGTTTATTTTAAATGATAAATCCTGATAAAAGGGAGTGGCTGTCGTACCAATGTTGTAACCCATTGCTTGTGCTAATCCGGTAAAAGAATAACGATATGCCAATAAGTAAGACGAACCTCTTTCTTTATTTATTGGACCTTCGGTCATCCCTTCCAAACCTGTAATCAAACCAAATTGTAAAGTATGTTCACATTTATCGGCATTGCCGTTTCTGAAACCTAAATCAAACACACCTGCATTGGCGTTACCATATTCAGCAGGAAAAGCAGAAGTGAAGAAATCGGATGTCTTTAAAATATTTATATTTAGGGCGGTTACCGAACTTCCGGTTGTACCAAGAGTTGCAAAGTGATTAGGATTAGGAATGTTTAATCCTTCAATGCGCCATAAAACACCGGTGGGTGAATTTCCGCGGATAACAATACTATTTTTTGAATCATCGGGTGCACTAACTCCTGCAAAATTGGCTGCCAAACGTGATGGGTCAGAGATACCTCCTGCATAACGGTTAACTTCTTCGGTACTGAATGAACGTGCGCTTACACTGGTCATTTCATTCTTCGTTTCATTTTTCTTTGTGCCACTTATAACTATTTCATTTAATGAGTGAATGTTTTCTTCAAGATCAATATCTAATGAAACTTCTTTTCCGGCTGTTACCTGTACATTAGATATAATGGATTCCTTGTATCCGATAAAACTTACTTTCAAATCATATCTGCCTATAGGTACATTTATAATTTTGAATTTACCGTTTACATCTGCTGCTGATCCTAATTGAGGTTCAGTACCCATAACAATAACTGTAGCGCCAATCAGAGATTCTTTTGATTGTTTGTCTGTAATTTGACCTTTTATGGTTTGTGCTGTATTTTGTGCGAATGTGTTTACCGATAACAATGCAATACTTGCAATTGCTAAAATTAGACATTTTGATTTTTTCACAAATAGCATTTTAGAGATTGGGCAAAATTAATAAACTCTTGCTCTTTAATGTAATATATCCGAAGCGGACAAAA
>JAZDMF010000275.1:0-9288 GCA_043801235.1 Bacteroidota bacterium
TACACTTATTACCGAAAGGCGCTATTCAATAACTGCCGAACATGCTCAGTACATAAGGGCCATGCTATCAGAAACCAACTGGAGCGGAGGACTATTCGATTCGGCACATTCCAATGTTCCTACTAATATGAGTGAAGGAGCTGTCGGTTTCTTTTCGGCTTGCGGGGTTGAAACTCTTTACTTATCCGTTGATCCATAAAAATATTTAAATAACATCAGGGTATAATTATTTTCATGTGTATTATGAATGAAAGCAATTGAAAATTGAAAATAATTATTAACCTAAATCTTAGAGCCATGAAAACAAACATTTTTAAACTCACCGCTATCCTCATAGCTGTGATAGCCCTCAGCACAGCAGGATGCAAGAAGGATGATGACAACGACGACAACTCCAACACCAATTCGCTGCAGCAGCTTTCAAAAGACGGAGTAGCCGTTGGAAATGCCACCGGCGACGTAATGAAAGATGCCAACAGCATACTTTCCGGCGGATCGGGCAAAACACTTTATGATCTTCCATGCAATGTAACTATCGATTCAACAAACATTGTTAACGACACTATTACATATTCCATCACTTACGACGGGTTAAACTGCGACGGCACACTTTTAAGGGAAGGTAATGCAGAAGTAAAAAAGAATGTTAATACACATTGGTCAGACGCCGGCGCGAAAGTATCTATCGAATACATTGCCCTGAAAATAACCAGGGTTTCCGATAACAAATTTGTTATTATCAATGGTAGCGTAACATATGAAAATGTTACCGGCGGTTATTTAACACAACTCGGAACCATTTACACTACCATCACTCATAAAGCTTCAGGTGTCATATATGCCGCTTTCGATGATAACTCCACTTCAACATGGCACATTGCAAGACAGATTACATATTCAGGTGCAGCCGGCTCATATGTGATTACCGGAGACGGTTTCGGTTCGGCCGACGGATACAGCAACCTGGAATGCTGGGGAGTAAACAGGGACGGAGAAAACTTCTATTCACAGATCACCCAGTCAATAGTTCTTAAAGAAGCCTGCGGATGGGATCCCTGTTCCGGAATTATTATACATGACATACCATCTGAATTAAAAAAAGCAACGGTATCTTTTGGTTATGACGACAATAATCAGTTAATTACCAATGGTGATTGCCCTACACGCTTCAGATTCGACTGGGATGTGAACGGAAACTCCGGAACCCTTTACCTGCAACTGCATTAAATTCACACAGGAAAGAATTAACAATTACAGCCCCGGAAACGGGGCTTTTTTTTTATACATACCCAATATAATAATTCCTATTTATTTAGTTTTCGTATTGATTCATTGCTCCTTAAATAATATTTTCATATTTAATAAGGGTATATTGTTTCTTGTGTGTATTATTAATGAAAACAACAATAATTATAAACCTTAAAAACAATAAACCATGAAACCAAGAGCAATAATAAGCATTGTCATGTTCCTGATAGCTGTTTTAAATTTCAGCCTTACGGGATGCAAAAAAGACGAGGATGACACCAGTCAGCGTGCCGCCATCGATAACTCAACTGCAGAAAATGCATTCAACGATGTGTTTGCGCAGGTAGACAAAGCCGCCAGGGAAACTTCGGAAGCCGGTGCAGAAAAATTCATGCAGCTTGATTCGGGCGGTTGCGCAACAGTTACTATTACCCCGTTCGATACATTTACCTTTCCTAAAACCCTTACCATCGATTTTGGTTCATCGAACTGCCTGTGCACTGATGGAAAATACCGCAGAGGCCAGATCACAGCCACCCTCAGCGGAAAATACCGCGACGAAGGAACCGTGGTTACAGTTACCCTGCAGGATTATTATGTAAACGACAATCATGTTCAGGGAACGAAAACCATTACAAACCTTGGCCATATCGGAACCTATGGCAGCGGCGGAAACCTGAAATTTTCAGTGGTTGTGTCGGATGCCAGCGTAACCACTCCGGACGGAATAATAAGCTGGAATTCAACCCGCACAAGGGAATGGATCGAAGGCGAAGACACCCATTGGCCTAACTGGCAGGATGACGTTTACCTTATTGAAGGCAGCGCTGACGGAACTGATAAAGAAGGAAACCCTTTCAATGTAACCATCACTTCAGCTCTGCGTGTTGCACTCGACTGCAAATGGATCGAAAGCGGAACACTCGATGTTACGCCCTATGACAAACCTGTAAGAAGCGTTGATTTCGGCGGTGGCGACTGCGATGCAAACGCAACAGTTACCATCAACGGTGTAACCTATTCCTTTACCATGCCTTAATCCCGATATATTTCAAGCCTGAAACCGCTTCCCGTCGTGGAGCGGTTTTTTAATGCAATGTCTCGCCGGTATAAATACCGGCGAGACATTATAATCTCCCTTAAATTAAGGGAAGATGTCCGCATATCAGCGGACAGAGGTGTTTATAATTTTTCCTTTCTATTGACTTCGTTTTAAAAATATCCAATAACCAACATCCAATTATTAATTTCCAATTTCCCATTATCTTTACTTCATTATTGGATATTGGGTGTTGGATATTGGTTATTATTATTTTTTGATTTTATATGAACCATTTTGGTCTGAATTCAGAATACAATGTATTGAAATCGGTTCTTCTGCACAAGCCCGGAATGGAACTGCACAATCACCCATGCCCTGCATGCATATTACAGAACGCCCCCATTGACGCCGTTTTGCTGCAGAATGAATTTGACAGCATTGTCAGCACTTATCAGAAATTTGGAATTGAAGTTCAACGGATAGATTCAACACCCATGGATGACAATCATGATTACCAGTGGAACATGATGTACTGCCGCGATCTTTTGTTCATGACTCCCGAAGGTGCAATCCTTTCAAATATGTATCCTGCTATTCGAAAGGGAGAAGTGAAATATGCAGAACGCACACTTGAAAAGGAAGGCGTTCCCATTCTAAAAACAATTGATGGTGAGGGCATATTTGAGGGCGCCGATGCATTGTGGATAAATGAAAAACACGTGATTGTCGGGGTGGGCGGCCGCACAAACATGAATGCATTTGAGCAATTAAAAAAGCTTCTGAATAAAATGAATGTCGTATGCGAAGCGCTTCCATCCTGTCAGACAAAAACCCAGCACCTCCTGGGAACTCTTCAGATTGTTGATGAAAAACTTGTATTTCTCCGTCATGAAATTGCAGATAAAGCTCTGGATGAATTTTTAAAATCTCATGATTTTTCAATCATCCATATTCCCGAAAACAAAGAAGTGCAGGAAAAACAGGCGATGAATATTGTGACGATTGCTCCGCGGAAAATAATAATGACTGCCGGATGCCCTGTTACAAAAAAAGCGTTTGCAGATTCAGGGATAGAGGTGTTGGCGGAAATTGATATTCCTGAACTCATGAAAGGTGCAGGTGGACTGGCATGTGCCACAGGGATTATATATAGGGATTGGTTTTAATTAATCTTATAATGCGAAATAAATTCATTTCATTATCAAACTGGTTTGTCGGAAATCAGCGGATTATCTGTATAGTTTTTATTTCATTCGCTGTCATAAGATTCCTTCACCTGAATTATATGAACTGGGAATATGGTGAATTATGCACGGGAAAAGGAGGCATACAATACGGATATGATGCATACAGATATATTGACGGAGCAGAAAAATTGCTGACCAAAGAATCATTACATGAAACCGACAGGCTATATATCGGATACATCTTAATAATTGCATCTGTTTTTAAACTCCATCTGGGATTGGAATATGTATTGATCATTCAATTATTATTTGCTTTTCTGGCCGCTTATGCAATTTTTAGTTTTTGTAAATCAATTACAGGTAACCGGACTGCAGGAATCTTTGCTTCAGGTTTTTTATTAATAAATCCCTTTGTCGTACAATGGCATTTATTTATCCATACCGAATCCGTTTATTCTTCTTTGTTAATAATATCCGCATGGCTGATCTATAAATCTTATGCTTCCGGAACAGTAAAATATATTCTGCCGGCATGTTTCTCTGCAATATTCACCCTACTTATACGTCCGAACGGCTGGCTGTTAATTCCGGTTGTCCTTGTTTTTATACTGATTTTCACAAATTTAAATTGGAAACTAAAAACCGGCATTTCTCTTTTTCCTGTAATTCTTTTTTTTCTTGTTTTTGATACTTCATTTTTTAATAAAGCCGAAAAGGTTTATAAAATTGCCGGATTGAACAAACAAGGCGTGATAATATGGGAGCATCCTGAAATCAGACATAACAAGTATGTGCCTGATGAATACGTAAAAAAAAACAATTTCAGAAACATAACATATGGATTACATAAGGCATATTACAGTTCAAGCCTTGTACTTAAGCGCATTGCTGCCGAATTACTGCCTGTCTATCGTCCCTGGCTTTCATTAAAATTTATTTTACGCTTTCTTCTGTGGATGCTGCCGGCTTATTTTTTCACTGTTGCCGGGCTGTTTTTCTTATTTAAAAACAAAGGATTTGCATTTGCTTTAATAATTCTTTCATCCCATTTACTATTTATCGGGATCACATATGCCGATCAGGAATTCAGATATCTGGTATATATTCTTCCGGTTTTTATTTTGCTTGGAACAAGCGGTTTGTATGCTGTCTGGAAAAAACTGTATGATCTTTTTTCATATCAAAATAATGCGGTTTAATATCCCCAATCACAACCATCCGAAACGGTCGAATGCAAATGTAAGCGTTAATGCCAGCAGAAATGCGATAGCAGGAGAAATGACCCACATTACAAAAAAGCGGTTCGTTTCGGTTTTTCTAAAGATATTCTTATATCCAAGCTTTGCGACACCTATTCCCAGAATTGCTGCAACATTAACCTGCACAAGCGATGTGGGAATTCCGTTGTATAATGAAGCAAAAAGCAAAAGGCTTGCGGAAACAAATGCAATTATTGCAGCTTCGATCTTACCGAAAATCACAATCTCTTTGCCCGTGTTTTTCATAATCTTGTAACCGAAAACAGAGCTTCCAATTCCGAAATTCGGTGCAATGATCAGCATGGACAGGAATGAAATAATCATGAAATTTTTATCCATAGACCAATGCATTTCTTTTATCATCATAGAAGAAATTGGTCCTGCAGCATTGGCCACATTGTTTGAGCCAATAGAAAATGCAACATACATTGACATAAGAATGATCACGAATTTCAATGTTGAACTTTCATTTACTTTTTTCGACAATGTATATCCTCGTTTCCGGAGAGGTTTATAAATATATTTTCCTATGAGAAGGCATAGAAAAAATGAAATTACAGGCAATATGAACCATGTCGGAATGATCTCAAAGAAAAGTTTGCCGGTATTGTATTCATTGAAATATATTGCGGGCGCCACTATCGCCATTACAGTGGACTGGCTCGTTGACTGGGGTATGCCGAATAAATTTGCAATAAGCAAAGAAATCGAAACAGAAAAAAGGATCAGCGAAACCATTTGAAAACTTAACAAATCAGGATTGATGATGCCTTTTCCCAAAGTTGCTGTCGTCTCTTTTCCTGCAAAAATGGCACCGGTAAAAACCATTATTCCAAACAGCCCCGGAATTAAATTTCTATTAATTACATTCGCTCCGAAAGCGGCTGAAAACGCAGGAGCTGTCCCGCTGCCACCCATGTTGATTGCAAGAAACATGGCGATAACAAATGGTATCAGCAGATACATGTAATCTGTCATATTATTAAGAAATTTATAGATTTTCCGGCTTCTTTAAAGAGAACATCCTTTTTAAATTTGTTGAAAGCATTTTTTATTCAGAAAAATTCAATGTTTAACGGGAACTATTTATTGTAAGCCAATTGGAAATTAATTTTCAGCAAGGGCAGGATAATAAAAAAACAAATATATACACAATGTCCATTGGGCTTGTGTACAATAAGATTTATTATTGCATAAGGAAATATTAAATTTTTAATATTCCTCTGATTAAAAATTAATGATGCGGTAAAAAAATTATCGGGGGTTTAAGATTATCAGAAATAAGCCGTTTCGATTAATGAGGAACTGAATGCCCGTCATATGCGGTTTCAAAATCTTTGCTTATATCAAATATCTATATGTATTCCAAAGGCCGGGAAAGTATATACGTGTTTTTATCATAACCAACGGTCATGATCAAACCACCTGTTTTTAATGCTGCAATGATGGGTTCAATCTGCTTTTCAGTCATTTTATAACGCTTTGCCATTTCCCTTTTATGAACACCGGCAATTTTTTTTTTCTTCTCACAGGCACCTAAATCAAATATTAAGCGCAAACCCTGACGTATTTTTATATTGTTTTTCATTGCAAAAAATATTTTACAAATATATACACTATGTCCACTCCTTTTGTGTACATTTGCATATAATAATCAATAAACCCGTATTCATTTTTTAACACTTTTCTATAAAAAACATTTATGAACAAGAGATGCAACGATTGCCTGTTCAAATCACTTAGCTGTACTTTTCTTTCAACTGATGAATATGAATTAATATGCGGGACTGCAGTGCAGCTTACCTTTAAAAAAGGTGAGATTATTTTCAAGCAGGGCGACAAATCCACAAATATTGCTTTTCTGTATTCCGGGATTGTCAAATTCAAATACCAGATAAGTCGGGACAGGGATTTCGTGTTAACTGTAGTTTCAGGTCCTAAACTTCTTGGTGGCGCAAATCTTTTCTTTAACGACACCAATCTTTTTTCAATAGAAGCAGTTGAAGATTGTGAAATATGCCTGATAAACAGTAAAGCCCTGTTCAGGGTCATTACGGAAAACAGCAAATACTTTATAGCCATACTCCAGATATCCGTTGACATGTTTAAATATTCAATTTTCAATTTCATCAATCTTTCGTACAAGCATGTGAACGGCCGCATTGCTGACATACTGCTTTATTTATCCGACCAGGTTTATAAAAATGATAAATTCAAACTGAGCCTTACACGCAAAGAGATCAGCGAATTTGCAGCATGTTCTCCCGCCAATGTGATGACCACCGTTTCGATGCTGCATAAAGAAGGCATCATTAAAGTGGAAGGGAAAAACATGGAAATCATCAACAGGAAAAAATTAACTGAAATCAGTAAACTGGGATAACATGCTTTCATTCAAAACACGATATGCCATGCTGGCACTGATAAGACTGGCCAAGGAATACGGCAATGGCCCGATACTAATCAGCCAGATCGCAAAAAGTGAGATGATCCCGCAGCGCTATCTTGAAAATATTCTTCTTGATCTAAAAAAAATGGGAATCATCGGCAGCAGGATGGGAAAAGAAGGCGGCTACTTCCTGAAAAAACCTCCTCAGAAAATAGATCTTGCACAAATAATTCGGCACATTGAAGGTTCTCTTGCGATGATATACTGTGTTTCTGAAAAATCCTACCAGCCCTGTGAATTCTGCAAGAATGAAAAGAAATGCAAACTTCGCAATGTTTTTAAGGACATAAGAGATTATACTTTTAATAAACTGCAAAAAACGAAACTGTCAGATTTATTGTAGATCATGCAATCCTTAATAATTCTTTAAATCGTACTTTCACTCCATTTGAATAATCCGCTATGCCGGTTGTATGTAAAATATTTTCGACCAAATTCTTTTTTTTATAATGCAGGTTCAGTATATTTGATTATTATTTGGTTTAATTTTTATGGATTTCATCTGCAGTTTATTTTTATAAATTTAAAAAATCAACAAAAAGTACTAACATTAAAAAAGAGATATATGAAAAAAATCATTACCATTCTATTCGTTGCATTTACATTTCTCACCGTTAATGCACAACTGGTGGTTACCAATGACACTAATACGGTGCAACTGGTAAACGGCTTTATTCTGACAGGCGTTACAGCTTCCAATGTGACGTTCACAGGAACTGTGAACACACTTGGCACTTTCATCAACGGAAATACGACAGACATAGGACTGAATAACGGAATTATAATGACAACAGGTAATTTCTTAAGTTCACAAATTGGCAGTTCTGCATCTAATTTTGCGACTTATGATAACGGGGGTGCCGGATGTGGAATACTCGACAGTTTGGTTTCCGGCACTACTTATGATGCCACTATTTTAGAGTTCGATCTTATCCCTGCAGGAAATGTACTGGAATTCCAATATGTTTTTGCTTCGGAAGAATATTCTGAATACGTCAATTCTTCATTTAACGATGTGTTTGGATTCTTTATCGGCGGGGCAAATCCTTCAGGCGGAAATTATACAAGCTACAATATTGCCATCATACCGGGCACATCACTGCCTGTTGCCATCAACAATGTAAACAATGGTTATTCTTCAAACTGTACAACAGGTCCTTGTACAAACTGCTCATATTTTATTGACAATTGCACCGGCCTGACCATTATCTTTGACGGATTCACAAGCGTACTTCAGGCACAGGTTTTTGTAATTCCATATAATACTTATCACTTAAAGATGGCGATCGCCGATGTTGGCGATGGTATTTATGATTCGGGAATATTCCTGAAAGCTCAAAGCATGAAGAGTTATAATGGTAATGTTGGCATAACCAATATACAAAACAGTGATTATTCTCTTTTTCCAAATCCTGCTGACGATAAAATTGAGATTTCACTTACTGTAAAATCAGAAATAGAAATTTTAAATATGGCCGGACAATCTATTAAAAGTATAAACGCAGACGAAAAGCAAATAAACATTGATATTTCGGGCTTTACAAAGGGGATTTATTTATTGAAAGTTAAAAATGAAAACGGGATTGCAGTCGAAAAATTTATCAAAGAATAATTCCTCCGGCAAACAGAAAAAAGCAAATCGTGTTCATGGAAAATAAAAAAAATCTGCAAAGAGTTTGATAAACCAAGTTCCCCTGAATATTTTGGAATCACAGGATATTATCAGCAAAACTGAAATATTTGTAAAAAAAACTTTGTGTAAAGCTGAAGGCGGCCACGACTGGCAGCATGTACAGCGGGTGCGCAAAATGGCTTTGCATATAGCAAAGGAAGAAAAAGCCGAGCTGTTCATTATTGAACTCGCTGCATTATTGCACGATATTGCCGAAGCTAAATTTAATGACGGCGATGAAACTGCAGGTCCGCGCAAAGCAAGGGAATTTCTGTCTTCCTTAAATATTAAAAAAGAAATTATTTCACAGGTTGAAAATATTATCAGGAATATTTCTTTTAAGTCGCAAAATAATTATAAAATAAATTCCTCTGCAGAATTCCGGATAGTGCAGGATGCCGACCGGCTTGACGCCATTGGAGCTATTGGTA
>JAZDMF010000303.1:0-11245 GCA_043801235.1 Bacteroidota bacterium
CAGTAATCCTTGTTGTTCTGATGAACTCAACATATTGAATAGTTCTTTTATTTGTTGCGATACTTTCATGCGGGTAGTGTAATTGAATACCACAAAAGTATCATTTTTTCTATTATCTACCCTATATTAGAAAACAGCCATCTGTTTTAATAAATTTTCCGCAAAATGTTTTTCCATCCTCTGAAATTATTTTCCAGAAATAAATCCCTTTATTATATTGCTCTCTGTAAATCGGAACAATGCTATTTGACTGATTTGTCAATGCATATACCATTTTGCCAGAAGCGTTATAAATCTCCAGCGAGTATTTTTTATTATAATTACTGACTTCAAGAACAGAGTTTTCGGTAATGGGATCAGGATAAAGATTTACAGACATGTTTTCAGAAAAATTATTTATAAAGTCCGGCAGAGTGCAATTATCGCCGGTGCTGAGCAGGTTGCAGGCAAAAACATTGTAATTGCTTCCGGTATTTCTGTCCCATGCGACTATCGCCTGTCCGGTATTTGTGGCAACAGCATCAAAGTCCTGGTTAGGGTTCATCGCATTATAATTTCCTATTGTCCCGAAATCAGTGCCCGGTACATTCCATCCGGGATACAATGCAGCTGTCGAATCGAGCGCTATTGCATAAAGATGATAGGGATTGGTTGCATTGTTAATGTAAAAAACAAACATTCCCCCATGCCCGTCGGATACAGGTTTCGGATAAGCCGATGCATTATTGGTTGTTGCTGAAAGATTCTGCCATACGGCATTCCCGTCGGGCGCCATTTTGATAACATCGATATCGTACCAAACGGAATAATCGTTAAATGCCATAAGAAAATTATCGTCATTATCCTGAACTATTTCAAGATAACCGGTACCGTCAGCGGTGTTAGCGCCAATACATTTTCCATTTGCCGTGAGCATGGCTGTTCCCGAAGGGCTTACACGCTGCATGTATATTTCTCCGTTAGCGCTGGTTCGTGCTTCGATCCAGAAAGCTATTGCATTGTTCAGGTTGTCGCAAAAAATATATTGTTCTTTAATGATGTCGGAATAAACATTAGGTCCGGGCGAAAGTACAAGCCCTGCTGCAGGCCAGGAGCCGTCGATCGTTCCGGTTGATGTGATAACTTTTTTCATTTTAACAGAAGAACTGCCGACAAGCCCTTCGGAATACAAAATATATACAGCGTTCTGGTCGGGCGAAAGCGCCGGGCGAGGATAGTATTCACGCAAAGCCGGAGTTACTGCAACTGCCGTTCCTACTGCATTCCAACCGGCAGCAACATTTCCTGAACTATCGATATGCTGTAAAAAAATATCAGGTGAGGACGCTGATACCACACTGTCGTAACGCATCCATGTAACATAAACACCATTGTGTTTGTCGGAAGCAAGAACAGGATATTTGTGATTATACAAAGGATCGGATGATATCTGAACAGGATTTCCGCTATTCCAGAGCGGAGTTGCATTCTGAGAATATTTCTGTGCGAATATATCCGACCTGTTGTGGCCTGACGGATAACCATACCATGCCACTATGGCTCCTCCATCTTCGGAGGTAATAACCATGGGGGCATATTGATCGCCCGCCTGGCTGGCAATGGTTCCTGCTGCCGGCCAGCCTGAAATAAAATTTCCGTTTTGATCGAGCGCAGTAATATAAACAGTGTTGATGTATGAAGTATCGGTAGCCATCCATGTAATATATGCACTGCCACCGGGAATAGCCGATGTGATTAGCCGGTGATGAAAGTCAGTTCCCGATGAACACTGTGTGCCCCCGCTGTTCCACTGTGCGCAGGAAATTGAAATATTGAGGAGAAAAATAAAAGCAGAGTAAAATGTTTTCATGGCAATGTTATTATTAGGTTTTTTCGCAAGTAAAGATAAAAAAATAGATTGAATAAACAGTGGGTTGTTTACTGTTTTTTCGGGCAGAGATGCGATAATGAAAAATAAATCATCATTTTGTTAAATTTCACCCCGACCCTGACCGCTTGATTATTTCAAAACTTTAAGACTATCAAGCTCACCGACGGTTACGGTTGGAGGGAAAATATTCCTGCTGATCTTATCAATGACCAGCTTTGCTGTTTTTACTGCAAATTTTTTCCTGGAAAATCCGTTATTACCGCTTGTGGCAGGAATATTCGGCTGATGAATGCATAATTTATTGCTAATGTAAATATCATAGCCCCATCCGGAAACGGTTTTAAAAACTTTATATTTTATGCTGTCAGATTTAATTTGAAAATCACCGGCTGTTTGATTTTGATCAGCATTAAACAGAGTACAGGTATGCGCAGGTGTCAAAATAATAACACAGGCAACTATAATAGTTAACAACGTAATTAGTAGTTTAGTTTTCATTTAAATGTTAAAGAAAGAAGGTACAATCAATTTCAATTTTTCAAACAAACTTCCCGAATCAAACAATCAGGGAAATAAACAGACATAAATCTATTTTAAAAAGGTTTTAGCTTATTATTGTTTAACAATTTTTTTCACTGCAATTCCAGCTTTTGATGTCTGTTTAACCAAATAAATACCTGAAGGAAAATCTGACATATTAACGACTTTCCTAAAGCCAGCTATAGATGAATAAACAATCTGCCCGGTTGAATTAAGAATCTCGATTTTTTGGCTCTCTTTGATGTCGGGGATTTCAATTGTCAATTCGCTTACCACAGGATTGGGAAACAAATTTACAACTGGGTTCTCAGGTATTTCCGAGACATAAGCTGCTGCCGGGTCCCATTCCCAAAAATCCTTGAGATATGATGCGCCGATACCGGTGCCTATATATGCTTTGGTACCGATACTAAAGCCTGAAGCACAATGTCGGATCGCGCCGCCATAATTTGCTTTGGCAGTCCATGTATCACCTGAGAGATCATATTCCCAAAAATCTTTTTTGTCGGCACCGTCGTTGCCTGTACCTATGTATCCTAATATCCCGACAGAAAGACCTACAGCGCTTTTTCTTGCCGTGCCGCCAAAATCTGTCTTTTGTGTCCATGCATCCGTAAGAGTATCGTACTCCCAAAAATCCTTATAATATGGTCCGGTGGGGCTGATGGTGCCGGTACCTATATAGCCCTTTCCGCTGTCGGGAATAGCAAATCCCGTAGCCCGCACTCTGGCTGCACCACCGAAATCTGTTTTCTGTGTCCATGCGCCGGTAATGGTATCGTACATCCAGAAATCTTTTGTGACCGAAGCGATGTCTTTTCCTGTCCCGACGTATCCCTTTGTTCCGATGGCAAAAGCCACCGCTCCGAATCTTGGTGTGCCGCCGAAATTAGCGATTGCTGTCCATGTATTACCTGCCGGATCGAACTTGTAAAAATCATTATAATAACTCGTTCCGCCGGTATTGGTGCCTGTTCCCAGGTATCCTTTGTTTCCGATGACAAATGCTACGGGGTGCCGTCTCACTACACCCGGAAAGTCGGCTTTTTGTGTCCATATATTATTTGTCGCATTCCATTCCCAAAGGTCATTATTCAAAGATGTAGCATCAATTCCTGTGGAAATGTACCCCATAGTGTCAATGGAAAAACCTATGGCGCCGTACCTTCCAGATCCGCCAAAATCTGCTTTTTGAGTCCATGCGCCTTGAGCTACAGCATTCATTACTGCAAAGAGTAATGCGATTGAAATGTAAAGTTTTTTCATATTTTAAAATTTTATGTTAATGTTTTTTTTAAAAAACAGAAATCAAGTCATAAATGCAAATTTGGTTATACGAATTTATAAAAAAATATTCAATTGGTGTTATAAATTGTTATTAATGGGAGCGGTAAATTTTGGCTTTTAAAATGCACGCTTACCTTTCGCCTACACTTCGACAGGCTCAGTGTGACATGGCTCAAGGTGACCAAGCGCGAGGGCGTCATGCTGAGTCTATCTAAGCATGGTGGGAAGCAAACTATTTTATGCCCTCATTAATAAAAGCTTCATCATTCGGGCACTGCAGATATTAATTCAGATATTGTTTGTCTGCTTTTGCCAGATGCAACGAAAAATCATATATGTCTTTTTGCTGATTATACTTCTTTTGCTTGGTTATAATCTGTCAAGGTTCACAAGTTTGTTTAACACAGCAAGCTTGTGAAACTAAACAACTAAATTAATAAAATTGAAAATAAAAGCCAAGAGAGTAAAAAAGAAATTATTTTTCTAAAACGATAATACTTCGACTGAACGAGTTTGCAAAACTTTTGAAACTCGTTCGCTCAGTATTACTGAATCTAAACGCCTTTGCTTTTTGCAAATTCGTAAAGATTCAGTATATATTAAAAAATGAAGCTGCAGCAGCGGTAGTGATTGATGCCACTTCCTCAATGTTGCAATACCTTATCCCTGCAATAAATTCAGCAATTACTTTTATATAAGCGCTTTCATTTCTTTTACCCCTGTATGGAACAGGAGGAAGATAGGGCGCATCAGTTTCAAGAAGAATATTTTCAAGGGGAATTTCTTTTGCAATTTTTGCCAGGCCTGAATTTTTATAGGTAACAACTCCGCCGATACCGAGAAAATATCCTTTTTTTACAAGATGCTGCGCCTGTTCATAGCTTCCGGGAAAACAATGAAACACGGCTTTTACATTTGAATATTTCTTTTCGTTGAGTATCTGGATAATCTCGTTCAGTGCGTTCCTGCTGTGAATGATTACAGGAAGATTGTATTTTTTTGCCAGTAAAAGTTGAAGTTTGAATACTTCAATCTGTTCATTAATAAAGGTTTTATCCCAGTACAAATCAATTCCAATCTCACCTATAGCAACGAATTTTTCTTTCTCCAGCCATTGTCCAATAATTTCCAATTCGGTATGAAAGCCGCGATTTACCGAACCGGGATGAAGTCCAATGCAGGGAAAACAATTATCATGGTATTTGTTGCATATATCAAGCATGGGTTTTACTGATGAACTGTCGATATTGGGAACCACCATGCTTTTTACATTATTCTGCAATGCACGACTGACGGCTAAATCAAGATCACCGGAAAATTCATCAAGATACAGGTGCGTATGTGAATCAATCAGTATCATTACACAAAAATAACTTTTTTAAATGCATTGCACATAGGTAATACAATGAAAATTAATAATTAGTTAAAGTTTTGGAAAGACAGAATTAAAATAAGCAGTGAAATATTTCTTAATTTTGTAAAAAAATAACATTGAAAAAAATTCTGATCATACGGTTCAGTTCAATAGGTGATATTGTACTGACGTCTCCGGTTATCCGCTGTGTTAAGCAACAGGTTAAAGATGTGGAGTTGCATTACCTTACAAAGGAATCGCATCTGTCCATTCTGAAACATAACCCGTATATCGATAAATTATTCACGATAAAGAAAAGCGTGATGTCGCTCATTCCCGAACTTAAAAATGAGAAATACGATTTTATTATCGATCTTCATAACAGCATCCGCTCAACATCCACTGTGTTGCATCTTGTGCGTCCATTCAACGCTGTGAAGAAACTCAGCATTAAAAAAGAACTATACGTTTACACAAAAATTAATTTACTTCCGCATATTCATAATGTCGACAGGTTTTTTGATGTTGTGGATAGGCTGGGCGTAAAAAATGATGGCAAAGGGCTTGATTATTTCATACCGGATGATGAAACTGTTGATGTATCTGAACTTCCCGGAAGCCACAGGGAGGGCTTTGTTGCATTTGTCATAGGCGGCAAACATGCTACAAAAAGACTTCCCGATACGAAAGTGATATCAATTTGCACTAAAATACATCATCCGGTAATTATTCTCGGCGGGCCGGAAAACCGCGAATCGGGAGAACTTATTAAAAATGTGGTTGGCGATAAAGTTTATAACGCCTGCGGAATTTATTCACTCAACCAGTCGGCATCTATTATTGAACAATCAAGGCAGGTGATATCGAACGATACAGGACTTATGCATATTGCCGCCGCATTTAAAAAACCTGTTATTTCAATATGGGGAAATACAGTTCCTGCATTCGGTATGTATCCGTATTTTCCTGATGATTTAAAAAATTTATCAAAGATCATTGAAGTGAAAGATCTTCATTGCCGGCCCTGCTCCAAGCTGGGTTTTGAAAAATGCCCGAAGAATCATTTCAAATGCATGAATCTTATTGACGAGAAAGAAGTGGTGAAAAATATTCATTGGGAATAAAAAATCATGTCAAATTGATGATGGAAAATATCAAATGTCAAATTGGAAATATTTATAAATTGTTTATCGTTTTACCAGTTTACATTTGCTATCTGCCATTTGACATTAATTTAGGAAGGGATTATTTTCTTTTTCATATCCAATAGTAGTAGATGGACCGTGGCCGGGATAAACTAAGGTATCGTCTGGCAATACAAACAATTTATTTCTTATGCTGCTTATGAGTAAAGCATGATTGCCTGTCGGGAAATCGGTGCGTCCGATGCCTTCGTTGAATAAAACATCGCCGACGATCACAAAATTATCTTTTTCGGAATACAGGCAAATGCTGCCATTGGAGTGGCCGGGTGTATATAATACATTCAATTCCGACTTTCCGAAATGCACCTTGTCTCCTTCTGAGATAAAATTTGCAGGTTCAACGTAATCCACTTCATCAAAACCGAAGGCAGCGGCATGACCTTTAACACCACGCAAAATCTGAATGGAATCTTTATGAATGGTAAGGGGAATATTATAATGTCCGCATACAAATTTATTTCCAGCCACATGATCAATATGCGGATGGGTGCTTATAAGATGCAATGGTTTCAGGTTGTTTGAAGAAATAAATTTCGTGAGTGCTTTTTCTTCTTCGGCATTCATGCAGGCTGCATCAATAATCAAACAATCCTTTGTTTCATCATAAAGTAAATATGTATTGACCTGAAAAGGGTTAAAGACAAGAGTTTTAATAGTTATCATAACCTGATTTTTTTGACAAAAGTATTAATTTTACATGATTACTGTGATAATTATGGAAGTAAAGCCCTGCCTGTTATTATTTCTTCCTATTCATTATCTTTGAAAAAACTTTTCTTATGGATATAGCTTTGAAAGAAAAATTCATCAGCCTGTGGAAAAAATATTTCAACAATACTGAACTTCCCATTGCATTTTATTATTCGGAAAATACGGGGAATGTTCCAAAAGCCAAAACACTTAAAGGCTGGAGTTGTATCATTTGCGAACTGGCAGCCATAAGAAAAGGCGAACAATTTTATTGCGATGCCGGTGTCATCGGCTGCGCGGGAGCTAAACGGTATCTGGGATATTCAGACAGGCTGCGCCCTGAATTTGAATATTTTCTTTCCTGCGGAATACCCGGCAAAATGAAAGGGGAACGTTACAAAATCAGCCCGGAAGTGGTGCGCGAAATGATGAAGCTGCAGAAACAGCTTCCTGCAAAAGGAAAAAATTTAATTTTCAAACGCTGGGATATGCTTGATGAGAGTGATTACCCAGACGCAGTAATATTTTTCGCAGAAGGAGAAGCTCTTTCGGGCCTGTTCACTCTTGCCAATTTTGACCGTATTGATCATTTCGGAGTGATTGCCCCTTTCGCTGCCGGCTGCGGCTCGGCAATACATTATCCTTACTTCGAAAACCTTTCCGGTGATCCGAAAGCAGTTTTAGGAATGTTCGATCCCTCGGCACGTTCCTGCGTTCCGGCCAACATGCTCAGTTTTGCTGTTCCCATGAAAAAATTTGAGAAAATGATAGGATATATGGAAGAAAGTTTCCTTATCACCGAAACATGGCAAAAGGTTCAGAAACGAATTTCCTGATACCCTTATGAAATACTACCGCAAAATAACTTTTGCAACCATGACAGTGATCATCATGGTTTTCATTTTTTCAAACAGGCATTATGTTTTCAACAAACAAAATGAATTCGGGGGTCTTCTTTTCATACCCACTACTTTAAAAATCTGGCATGAAAAAAGTCCGGCAGATTATAACTTCTGCCCCGTACTCACATACCCGAACAGCGGCGACAAATTCATTACTTATTACAAACGCCTCGAAGATAAAGAAGGCAATAATTATTATGTTTCTTCTCCTCCATTTCCTTATATACTGGCATATATAACAGTTGCTGTTCTTCAATTACCTGTAAATGTTTCTTCAATCAGATTGATCGGTTTTGCGTTACTGATTTTAAGTTCTTTGATAATATATTTTATCATGAATTTACTTTCAGGAAAAAAAATTCTGGAATATACCATGCCGGCTGTAATTGCAATGATTGTCTTTCTGTTTACGCCTGTCAACATATGTGGCTCAACATACGCATTCCTTCCTGAAATATTTATATGGCTTGTTTGCATTTTCTTTTTTCTGTATATTATTCATACCCGATCCTGTAATTATTATATGATCATTTTGTACGGATTTTCAGTATTCCTGTTAAATTATACTGAATGGATAGGATTGTTTTTCAGCTTTTCGGTAATAGTATACTGTGCTTTCAAATTCAGAGACAAATTTTTCCTGAGGATTTCTGTTATAACATTACTGGTTACTATAAGTTCTTTACTGCTGACTTTTATTCAGTTTTCAACAATAAACAATACGGCAGAATTATTTCATTCAATGAAAATCCGTTTTCTGGAAAGAAGCGGCCTTTTTGGTGAATATTACAGCGCCCTTGGCATAAATATTTTCAGCATTTCTTCATGGTCTCAGTTTTTGATAAACATTAATTCCTCATTATCAGGGTTTGGCTATTTAATGACTTTCCTCGTGATTGCATATATATTACAAAAAAGAAATTTCAGAATTCTGAAAAATTTTAACAGCGCTTTTTTTTATACAACCATCCTGCCTGTGCTTATTCATTTCCTGATCTTCTTTAACAGCAATGCCATCCATCGAATACAGTCGGCCAAACTGATAATACCTGTTTCATTAATTACTGGATATATGGTAAGTTATTTCTTTTACCACAGCTCATCAAAAATTATTAAAATTCTGCTTATTTCAGCTTTTACATTTGCGGTTTTATTTTCTCATCACATTCTTTTAAAAAACTTTATTCAGAAATACGATATGTCAGTTCCTGCCGTACAGGGGATATATATTCAAAATAACGCACTACCCGCAGAAGCAGTGTTTATTGGTAAAAACACTGCAAGTGAATTTTCAGCGGACTACTATCTTACTTTTTTAAGCAACAGAAATCTCAGGTATGCTGACGGCAAAGATGATGCTGTGGTTATCGCACAACAATTCGGAAAAACAAAAGGAGTATATTTTGAACTGAATGCCGACACTTCACAATGCAAAGCATTTCATTTCAAGGTTGAAAACAATGAGGATTCTCAGTAAAAAATAATTTTTATGGATGTAAAATTTATTCTTTCATTTCTGAATGACGTAAGCAAAAACAATAACCGTGAATGGTTCAACGGAAATAAGAGCCGTTACCTTGAAGCGAAAAATCAGTTTGAGGAATTTGTTAATTCATTGATCCCTGAAATAGCAAAGTTTGATGATGACATAAAACATCTTGAAGCAAAAGACTGTGTTTTCAGAATTTATAATGATACGCGCTTTTATAAAAACAAACCTCCGTACAAGACCAATATGGGCGCATTCATGGCCAGGGGAGGGAAAAATGCAGGCAACGCAGGATATTATTTCCATATTGAACCACGCAGCTGTTTCCTTGGCGGCGGAATATACATGCCTCATCCCGACCGGCTGAAACTTATACGGCAGGAGATTTATTACAACATGGATAAATTCCTTTCCATTATTGAAAATAAGAACTTTAAAAAATATTTCGGCAAAATTGAAGGAGAGAAAACCGTCCGCATCCCAAAAGGATTTCCCGATGATATTAAAGGTGCCGGATGGCTGAAATACAAAAGCTATACAATACTGCATACCATAAAACCCGAAACCCTCTCAAATCCTGGTATGAAGAAATACATTATCGGGGTTTTTACCAATATGACTCCGCTGAACCACTGGCTGAATTTTGCATTATCCACGTAAACATGAACTTATATAATAATTATCAGCAGTAAAAACTTGCTTTCAAGCCTTTTTTTTTGTAATTTTATTGTCGGTTGAACAACGGAATACTATTTCTATTATTTTTACGTTGAAATTCAGTCGGATAAATTGATTGAAAAATATGGGAAAAATGGGAAAGAAAATATTTGCCGGTTTTGCAGTTATATTATTTTGCAGCAATGCCTATGCCCAGTCGCCAAAATACAGCAACGAATTTCTTGCCATCGGAATAGGGGCAAGGGCGCTTGGAATGTCGAACTCTGTTGTGTGCATTACCGATGATGTTACTTCGGGCTACTGGAACCCCGCCGGACTGACGCATATAAAATCGAACCTTCAGTTAGGGCTTATGCATTCCGAATATTTTGCCGGCATTGCTAAATTCGATTATGGCGCGCTGGCAGCAAAACTTGATGACCGGAGCGTGGGGGCTTTTTCTTTTGTCCGCTTCGGTGTTGACGATATCCCAAATACCACAGACCTTATTGATGCCGAAGGCAATATTGACTACGACCGCATCACCACTTTTTCGGCAGCCGACTATGCTTTTATTTTTTCTTACGGCAGGAAAATGAACGATGCACTGAGGGTCGGGGTCAATGTAAAAATAATACACCGCAAGGTGGGCGACTTTGCACGGGCGTGGGGTTTCGGACTGGATGTGGGTTTTCAATATTCGCATAATAAATGGCAGTTTGGCGCTACAGGCCGCGATATTACTTCAACCTTTAACGCATGGAGCTTCGACCTGCCCGACAAGATGAAGGAAGTGTTCACCATCACAGGCAATGAAATTCCCAGCAATTCGCTCGAAATTACATTGCCCAAGCTCATACTTTCAGCCGGACGAAAATTCAAACTTTCACCCAATTTTAATATTATGCCCGTTCTGGATATTGACGTTACATTCGACGGCAAAAGAAATGTTCTTATCAAAAGCGACCCAGTAAGCGCCGATCCGCACCTTGGTTTGGAACTGTCATTTAAGGATATCATCTTTTTGCGCGGAGGCGTTGGCAACATTCAGCATGAAACCGACATGCTTGGAAAGAAAATAACTACCTTCCAGCCAAATATGGGCATTGGAATACAAATAAAGAACACCGTTGAAATTGATTATGCATTCACCGATATCGGCGATAATTCAATTACAGTGTACTCAAATATTTTTTCACTAAGGTTTAACATCAACAAAAAAGAACCCGGTACAGATTAAACGTATCATAA
>JAZDMF010000319.1:0-17975 GCA_043801235.1 Bacteroidota bacterium
CTTTGTAATTTGGAAAATCTTCAACCCTTTGGTGGTTGCCGCCTATGTATTGTTGAAATAAAAAATATGAGAGGTTATCCTACAGCATGCACTACACCTGTCAGTCCTGATATGGAAATAACTACAAGTACCCTGGAGTTACAAACTCTCAGAAGAGAAATATTAGAACTCATACTTTCCGAGCATCCATATACATGTCTTGTCTGTAAAGATAAAATTGATTGCAAAGAATATATGACTACCACACGTAAGGTAACAACTACCACCGGCTGCAACTTCTGCCCGAATAACGGAAAATGCGAATTGCAAAATCTGGCAGAATACCTTGAACTGAAAAATATTAATTATCCGGTTTCATATAAAGATATAAGCCCGGTAAAAGATAATCCTTTTTATGAATTTGATTATAATTTATGTATTCTTTGCGGACGATGTGTAAGGATTTGCAATGAAGAACGGAACAGCGATGTGCTTTCTTTTATTAAGAGAGGAAACACAGCTATGGTAGGAACTGCATTCAATGAAACACATAAAGATGCCGGCTGTGAATACTGTGGCGCATGTGTTGATGTATGCCCCACCGGTTCAATTTCAGAAAAAATCGGGAAATGGGCAGGCACTGCAGACAAATCGACAAAAACTTTTTGTCCCTATTGCCCTGTTGCCTGTGAAATAAATATTAATACAAGAAAA
Organism: Bacteroidota bacterium; assembly: GCA_043801235.1. Classification (GTDB taxonomy): domain Bacteria; phylum Bacteroidota; class Bacteroidia; order Bacteroidales; family CG2-30-32-10; genus DAOQAK01. Next base: position 694 of record JAZDMF010000319.1, read on the forward strand.
AATCATATTGTAAATATCGGGCCGGATTCTGAAAACAGAACCAATCCACAGCAAATTTGTTTACGCGGGAAATTTACACCTGCCAATCTGGTGCATCATCCCGAAAGAATAAGAAAACCTCAAATCCGGAAAGGCAGTAAATGGATAGAAGTTACCTGGGATGAAGCTATTAACCATGCTGCAAGTAATCTTGAACGTTATCGCGGAAATCAGTTTGGTGTAATCGGTTCTTCTCAGGATACCCTGGAAAATAACTATTCCCTGCAAAAATTCTCACGCAAAATAATGCGCTCAAACAATGTTGATTTATACCCTTCTCTATCCAATAAAAACTTATTATCCAATATTCATAATTATAATAATTCCTTTCCACCAATTAATATTGATGATATTTTAACAGCCGATACAATTCTTGTTATTGGCGCACAAGCTTACTTATCTCATCCGATTATAGAAAACAGAATCCGCAAAGCTTATAAAAACAGCAAGGAAATAATAGTTGCAAATTCAGGTTATAACCGGACGTTTGATTTTTCCACACAAAATATTCTTTATCAACCCGGCGAAGAAAATAATTTCCTTTTAACTCTTTTAGGAAATATTGTAAAAGAAAGACCTGACAAAGCTTCTGATGAACTTATAAAGGCTTTTGAAAATTTCAACTTTGAAAAGGCTTCTGAACTTCACAAAGTAAACTGGTCAGATATAGAACAAGCCGTTATATCTGTTATTTCTGCCAAAAAATTAATAATTATTGCCGGTGATGGAATATTACAGCATCCCGACAGTTTGAGTAACCTCAACACATTATATAATATTCAATTGTTATTGAATAAACCTGAAGATTGCAGAATTTTGTTTTTACTTAATGAAGGCAATTATTTCGGCGGGGCATTACTTGGTATGCATCCTGATTATTTTCCGGATTTCGATGCTGTTTCTGATGAAAATAATTATAAAAAATGGTCGGAAAACTGGGAAACCAATTTAAGTAATTTTCCCGGTTTATCGGGTGAAGAAATAATAAATAATATAGCAGAAGATGGAATCACCGCCTTATTCCTTGTAGGAGATATTCCGCCTCATGCAAATTTAGGCAATCTCAAGTTTTTTGTTCAGCAAAATATGTTTTTTACTGAAACATCCAAATATGCAAATGTACTTTTACCTATGACCAACTTTACAGAGATAAACGGTCATATCATAAATATTGAGCAAAAAATCAAAGAAATTATCCCTGCCATTTCACCATTGGAGGATGTCAGGACACCCTGGTATGTCATTTCCATGATAGCACAGGCAATGTGTGAGAAAGGATTTAACTACAATAATAACAATGATGTATTTAATGAAATACAATCTTATTTTGATTTATCATTTGCAAAAAAGACAAGCGGAAAAACAGAATTTTTGCCGGTAAAAACAGATTTACCTGAAATAACTGAAGAATCACATATCCCAGGAATAACTGAAAAAAAATATTTTCATTATTTCGGGAATAATTTATCCGGTTTAATACCTGATATGAAAGCCATACTTGAAGAACGAATTATCGATTTATCAACTGAACATGCTAATAAATAATATTATGGCACAGATAATAGAAAAACAGCAAATTGCCCCTAATATTCATTCATGCACGGTAACAGCGCCTGAGGTTGCAAATAAAACTCTTCCAGGTCAATTCATAATTGTAATTCCCGACGAATTTTGTGAAAGAATTCCTATAACCATTTCTGACTGGGACAAAGAAAACGGAACAATAACTTTTATTTTTCTGGAAGTTGGAGCAACAACACAAAGATTGGCTGAACTTAAAGCGGGTGATAGCATTTATTCTTTTACCGGACCTCTTGGAAAACCATTTGAGATTAACAAATTCGGAACAGTGGCTTTAATAGGCGGTTGTTATGGAATTGGCGCTTTATATCCTGCTGCCAGAGCTTTGAAAAACATTGAAAATAAAGTAATTTTTTACTCCGAGGCCCGCAGTAAATTTTTACTTTACTGGAATGAAAAATTGAAAGAGGTTTCCGATGAAGTCAGATTTGCAACAGCTGATGGCTCTCTTGGGTTTAAAGGTCATGCATGGGATTTACTCGAAAAAAATCTGAAAAATGGTTTTAAGCCAGATTTGATTATTGCAGTAGGCTGTACTTTTATGATGCACCGTGTATCGGAAGTTACCCGCCCTTATGGGATAAAGACCATTATCAGTATGAATTCTATAATGATTGACGGTACAGGTATGTGCGGTGCTTGCCGTGTTGTTGCTGACGGAAAAACAAAGTTCGCCTGCGTTGACGGACCTCACTTTGACGGACATAAAATAGATTGGGATATAGTAAAATCCCGTCGTAAATCTTATTTTGATGAAGAAATTGTTTCACACGAAAGATAAATAAATAATTAGTTTCAGGTTTCAGGTTTCAGGTTTCATGTTATGGCAACGATAAAAAGATTTGAAGATCTTGAAGTTTGGCAAAAAGCACGTCAGCTTTGCAACTTAATTTATCCTCTTACTCTGAAAGGCTCATTTGCTCGTGATTATAAACTAAGAGACCAGATTAATGGGTCAAGCGGTTCAGTGATGGATAATATTGCCGAAGGATTTGAACGTGATGGCAAAGGCGAATTCAGACAATTTCTCAGCATTGCAAAAGGTTCTTGCGGTGAGGCTCGTTCTCAATTATATAGGGCTATTGACCGAAAACATATTTCACAAGAAGAATTTGAATCTGCTTTTACTTTGGCAGAAGAAATCAGTAAAAAATTAGGAAGTTTTATTTCGTATTTGAATAATTCAGAGATACAAGGGATCAAATACAAACAAAAAACCTAAAACCTGAAACTTGAAACTAAAGACTAATTTATGGCAAAGATAGTACCTAAGAAAACACCGATGCTGGAACAGCCCCCAAAGGAAAGGATAAAAAACTATTTTGAAGTTCCCTTTGGTTATTCACCTGAAGAGGCAATAAATGAAGCGCAACGTTGTATTCAATGTAAAAAACCAAAGTGTATTGAAGGATGTCCTGTTGAAATAGATATTCCCGGCTTCATTAACCTGAGTGCAGAAAAAAAATTCAAGGAAGGAATAAATCTGATAAAACATACAAATATACTTCCTGCATTATGCGGCCGGGTATGCCCTCAGGAAACCCAGTGTGAGCAACTTTGTATTTTAGGTGTTAAGAATGAACCTGTGGCGATCGGGCGTTTGGAAAGATTTCTTGCTGATTGGGAAAGAGAACAAGGTGAAATAGAAGTACCTCCCATACCTGAATGGACCCGGAAAAAAGTTGCTGTTGTTGGTTCAGGTCCTTCCGGAATAACTGTTGCAGCCGATCTTGCACGGTTAGGACATAAAGTGGATATGTTTGAAGCGCTCCATCAACCAGGTGGTGTATTAACATATGGTATCCCGGAATTCCGTTTACCAAAAGCAATTGTATTTAAAGAAATTGATGCATTAAAAAGAATGGGAGTAAATCTTTATTTGAATTCTGTTATAGGTCAGATAAAAAGTATTGAAGAAATTTTACAGGAATATGATACTGTTTTTTTGGGAACCGGAGCCGGATTGCCTTGGTTTTTAGAAGTCCCGGGAGAAAATTTGAATGGCGTTTACTCAGCAAACGAATATTTAACACGTTCAAATTTAATGAAAGCATATCTGTTTCCAAAATATAAAACACCGGTTATTAAGGGCAAACGTGTAGCAACAGTTGGAGGTGGAAATGTGGCAATGGACTGCGCCCGTACTGCTTTGCGGCTTGGCGCGGAAAAATCAATTATTATTTACCGCCGCTCCCGGACTGAATTACCTGCACGGCTTGAAGAAGTTCATCATGCCGAAGAGGAAGGTGTGATTTTTCAGTTCCTCTCTAACCCTGCAGGGTTTTATGGCGATGAGAATAACTGGGTAAAAGAAGTTGAATGTATCCGGATGAAACTTGGCGAACCCGATGCTTCCGGAAGAAGAAAACCTGTTCCGATTCAGGGTGCAAATTTCCGTATGCCTGTTGATATAGTTATTATTGCTATCGGAAATAGCCCTAACCCGCTTATTGCTTCAACCACACCCGATTTACAAATAAATAAAAATGGCGGTTTAGTTGTTGATGCTGCAACAGGTAAAACTTCTATGGATAGAGTATTTGCAGGTGGCGACATTGTCAGAGGTGCTGCAACGGTTATTCTTGCAATGGGCGATGGAAAAGTCGCCGCTAAAAGCATGCACGAATATTTAACTAACGGATGACAATTACCGGAATCATACTTTAAGCCTAACTACCCGACTTATTGACAATATATTATTAACAGAAGTGCCGCCGGCGATGGTTCTTAATGATTTTTTCAGAAAAAACACTTCAGTGAAGTAAAATTGGAATCCATCAGGATCAGGAATTCTTATTCTTTAAACGTTTTGGGCCCGAACTGATAACTTCCTCGGGGCATCCGTTTTTAAAAATCTTGAAATTCTCGATGTAGCGTGATGACAATGCATCGTATTTCATCCAGTATTCATCCTTATTGCCCCAGGCATTTGCAGGATCAAGCACATCATCGGGCACATTGGTGCAAGTCAGCGGAATTTCAAAATTGAATAATTTATCCTTTCTGAATTTTACATTATCAAGTTTTCCGTCGAGCACAGCATTCAGCATGTTCCTTGTATGCCGTATGCTGATACGCTTGCCCACGCCGAATTTTCCGCCAACCCATCCGGTGTTCACCAGCCATACCTTTGCACTGTGTTTCTCTATCTTTTTCCTGAGCAGGTCGGCGTAAAAATAGGGATGATGCACCATGAAAGGAGCGCCAAAACAGGCACTGAAAGTAATTTCCGGCTCAATACCAAGCCCGAGTTCGGTTCCGGCAATCTTTGAGGTATAACCACTGATAAAATGAAATATGGCCTCGTTCATATTCAGTCTTGCTATCGGCGGCATTACCCCCTGTGCATCGCAGGTAAGGAAGATCACATTTTTGGGATGTGTCCGGACCATTTTTTCTTTTATGGCATTCGGGATAAAATTGAGCGGATAGGATGCTCTTGTATTTTCTGTGATATGGTCATCGTCCAGATCGATCTTTCTTGAGGTCGGATCAAACACAACGTTTTCGAGTATAGTTCCGAATTTGCGTGTACATGCATATATTTCCGGTTCGGCTTCGGCCGACAGGCGGATTACCTTGGCATAACAGCCGCCTTCATAGTTAAATACGCCGTCATCACTCCAGGCATGTTCGTCATCACCTATCAGGCTCCGGTTGGGATCAGCCGATAATGTTGTTTTTCCCGTACCGCTCAACCCGAAGAACAAAGCCACGTCTCCCTGCTTGCCAACATTAGCAGAACAGTGCATTGACATCACATCCTGTAATGGCATAAGAAAATTCATGATCGTAAATATAGATTTCTTGATTTCACCGCCATATTCAGTGTTTGCAACGATCGCCATGCGTTTTTCAAAATTGATCACAATGGCTGTTTCACTGTTCGTGCCATCCACCCTCGGATCGAGTTTAAAAGAAGGTGATGCGATGACCGTGAAATCAGGAATATGTGTTTTGTGTTTCTCAAGCGTATCAATGGTTAGGAACATATTGCGGGCAAACAAGCTCTGCCATGCAGTATCGGTGATAATGCGAATGGGCATCCTGTAATCGGGGTCTGCACCTACATACACATCCTGTACAAAAAGTTCTTCACCCTGCAGAAAAGCCTGCAGCCTGCTGAACATGGCATCCCATTTTTCGTGGCTCATCGGGCGGTTGTTCTTTCCCCAGTCAATTTTATCTGCTGTGGTCGATTCTTTTACAAAATATTTTTCGTTGGCAGCGCGGGCTGTCCATTTTCCGGTGTGAACCAGCAGAGGCCCCCCGTTCACTATCTTTCCTTCATTACGGAAAACTGCTTCCTCGTATAATGCAGCTTCGGAAAGGTTCCAGTAAACCCTGTCCAGATGAACCAATCCGTGATTTTTCAATCCGTATTCACTTTTTAAATTCGCTGCCTGCTTCTGTGCAGGAGGATCAAATTTCAAATATTTTGACATACATTAAATATTTAAGTTATTCTAAAATTCTTTATATACTTCAACAGGATAAATTCCAAGCCCCAAATTCCAAGTTTCAAATTCCAAGTACAAGGTTTTTTCCCTTGGGGCTTTCTTCACTTGGGATTTGAGGCTTGGGTCTTATAAAAAATATTCTGTTTTATCTTTTTTAATAATTATAACCAGTCTCTTACTAATTTTCTTTCACCGATGAATAATTCATTGGGCGAATTCGGGTCAAGTGCCCATTTCATTCTTTCAATTCCCTGCATAATATCTTTCATCGAACCGCAGGTGGAAAGCCTCAGATAGCCTTCAAGACCAAACTCAATACCAGGAACCGTGATCACGCGCACCTTGTCGAGCAAGAAGTAGGCAAGTTTGTTCGAATCTTTATCATAATGGCTGAAATCGACAAAGCAATAAAAAGCTCCGTCGGGCCTTGTGGCTCTAACACCTTCAAAAGCGCTGAGCTGTTCCATCATGACATTGGTATTGTTTTCAAGAGTAACGCATAAACTTTCAACGCAAGACTGAACACCGTTTATTGCGCCGACAGCTGCGGTTTGCAAAACCACCGAAGGGCCGGAGGTTTGATGACCCTGAATGCATGTCATCGCCTTAATAAGTTGTTTGTTCCCAACTGCCCAGCCAATGCGGAAACCGGTCATAGCATATTGTTTGGAAACGCCGTTGATGATTATCAGTTTTGATTCGTCAACACTTTTCTTCAAATAGTCATAACAACTGATGGGCTTTTTACCGGTAAACAAAAGGCGGTGGTAAATATCATCCATGATCAGGTAGATGCCGCGCTTGTCACAGAAATCAACGATCTCTGCGTAAAACTGTTCTGAATACATTGCCCCGGTCGGGTTGTTTGGGCTGTTGATAATGATCGCCCTGGTGTAAGAACTGCATACTCTTTCAATGTCCGACAATTTCGGATAAAAAGTACCGTCTTCGGTATAAGCTGCAACAGGAACGGCCCCGCATAATTTCACCATTTCCGGATAACTGACCCAATAAGGAGCAGGAAAAACAACTTCGTCCTGCGGATTGAGTATTGCCTGCAATGCTACCATTATGGCTTGCTTTGCCCCTCCTGAAGCAATAATATTTTCAGGAGAAACGATACGTTTGTACATGTCGCCAGTGTAACGCACGATCGCCTGTTTCAATGCGGGAATGCCATCAGCAGGAGTATAACGAACATCTCCTGAACTCAAAATTCCGGCAGCACCGAGTATTGCATCCAAAGGTGCTTTACTCTTTGGCTCACCTATTCCGAGGTGAATTACAGGTTCACCCTTTGCCCTGAGAATGGCAGCAGTCTCGTTCAACTTCAGAGTAACGGATTCCTTCACTGATCTTCCAATAATACTTAAACTCATAGTTTTTTTTTATCAGGTTACAAATAAAAATAGTGTATATAATTTAATACTATAATAATCAACTGACTTTTGTGTTGAAATCGGGTTCACCGAGACAGAGGTAGATGACATCAAAACCCTGAGCTTTTAACTTTCGACTGAGTCTTGCCATTGACAGATTTTCAGTTTCGGATAAATTTGTTATCCTGTCTGAAATAACATTCATGGTAGTTTCTACGTTATTATCTGTGAGCATTATCTGTATTTTTTTCGATGTTTGGGCAAATATATGAAAATATAAATGCATACATCAAAATATTTTATTACATATTTTTCACGGGAAAATCAGATATTTGCAAAAGAAAAAAACAACACGAATTTTTTATAGACCAAACTAAAAAAAAATCAAATGAATGAAGTAACGGAAATATTAAAATATGTACTCCCCTCACTGGTTGTTTTTGCAGCGGCCTATTACCTGCTGAAGCTTTTTTTCGAAAATGAACAGAAAAAAAGAAATACAGACATAAAAATGGCGGGATATAAAATTATTACTCCTATACGGTTGCAGGCATATGAAAGGCTGGTTCTTTTTCTTGAGCGTATTTCACCGGAAAGCCTGGTGATGAGGGTTCATAAAACCGATATGACAACAGCTCAGATGCAATCGTTATTGCTGCAAAATGTGCGTGAAGAATTTGAACATAATCTTTCTCAGCAGGTGTATGTTTCTTCACAGGCGTGGGAGCTGATAAGAACGGCAAGGGAAGATGTTATTAAACTGGTGAATACGGCCGCCGCAAAACTGAATAATAATGCAACAGCTACTGATTTAAGTCAGAAAATATTCGAACTTTCTCTATCAGAAAATAAACTCCTTACCAAATCAGCGCTCGAATTTCTTAAGAATGAAATAAGGCAGGTGTTTTAACGTTTTACAGCATGCAGCTGGTGTGGTTTTCGGAGAACAAACCCGTCAGGCAGCTGCAGAATGTGTGTGCAAATGCGTTTTAATTAGAAATTGTTTTGAATTTATATTAATATATTTTTTATTTAGACAATAACGGTCACTCAGCCGGACACAGCAAGACCTCGAGGGAGTGAGTCCGTGTCGAAAAGTGACGTAAAACGGTCGTCTTCGACAATCTTCTCCTTCAACTTTCGGTTCAGGAGAATCTGCTCTGACTGACCGATAAAGCTTATTATTACAATATCGACAGAATTCAAAACAGTCTCATAGTGTCATTATTGAATTATGAGTTTGCCGTTTCCGATCAGCTGTTGTTGATTTTTTACCTGGTAAAAGTATAATCCGCAGGGTACATTCAGATTTATCTTATATTCCTGATTTATGATTTCGGATCGAAAAACCACTTTCCCCAATACATTGTAAACTTCAATTACTTCATTTTCCTTTTTTTCCATTTCAATAGTAAATTTCCCGTCAGAGGGGTTTGGATAAACCTGAACAGCCATCCCGTTTTCTTTGTCTGATTGAAAATAATTAATGCCTGTTGATAAAGAATCAACGCATAACATGTATTGCCAAACTGCTTCAAATAAATAATTTCCCGCTGTGTCGATCGGAATTGAATTATCCACAGCCATAGAATTATGATAATCTATCCATCCTGTTCCGGAAGCAGGCATTTCGTCGGTAAACAAAATATGAGCATTGTTATAAGGAATTAAACTTGTGTCAACATTAACTGTAAGTGTTGTATCAATGCCAAGTGCATTCATCATTTCAAGATATTCATTTGGTCCGTCATGAATGTGAACCATTCCATAATATTTATCTGAAGTGGTTACTTTTGGGAAATAGTACCAATCAGCAGGTTTATTATAATAAGAACTGTAGTCATTACTTGCAAAATTCAGAATCCTGAACAATTGGTCATTCAATGCTACAAGAGAACCATAGCCACCACCCTGGGAATGCCCTCCCATTGCAATTTTATTCCAAACAGGTTCATAATTAATGTCAAGATATTGCCCCCAGTTCTCGGCTGGATAATTTGCATCCAGATAAATTAAAAGTTTTATCAAACGATTTTTTATACAGTTTATAGTATCAACACTTATTCCAGTATAAGCATCCACCCCATAAAATACTTCCATTCTTAAATTATAATAACAATTTGTGTCTGTACTGCTTCCACATTGCCCAAGCATGCTCCAAGAATTGGGATATCTCAGACCAATGGAATGATAACCCATATTTGCAGCCTTTTGATTAATGGCTTTATCTGCTTCCGGCACACCATACGATCCCGGTAAAAAAACAAAAAGTTTATTTAATGTTGTTGCGGTATGATTAATATATACATAATTACTGTCTGCGTTCCAAAGCCATATAGAAGGATCAGTATCACTTGGTCTGATATGCCGTTCAATAAGTGAATCGGGGTTGATCTGGGAAAACCCGATGGAACAGCTTAATGTCGAAATGATCAAACAGATAAGTAACTTTTTCATTTGTATGTAATTCATATTTGCTGCATGGTTCGCCGTACTGCTATTGACTTCCTTTTGTTCCGAAACGGTATTACATGAATGACCATGCTATTTCCAGCTCTTGAAAAACATTCTATTTCCTGAAAATGAATTATCACTTTTAATAAATAAATAATATCCTCCATAAGGGAAATGTGAAATGTCTATTTGTTTGGAATAAATTCCTGATTGATTCAAGGATACAGGAATTATTTTCATAACCTGTCCCAGTGAATTAAAAATAATTATTTCGGAATTTATTTTGGATGAAGGTGATGAAAAAGAAACCTGTATTGAATTGTTTGCCGGATTTGGAAATATGTCAAAGGATGATTGAACAGCCGGCGAAACATCATTTGCAGAAGTTATCAAAGTTGCAATATCTGTTTTATTGAAATAAACATCCCAGTCTGTTCCATTTCTGTAATCACCCCAATTCATATAAATACTGCTGTCGGCAGCAGCAACTCCGATAAATGAATTACAGCACGTCACTGCAGAGTAAGGCGAAGAAACAGTAGTAACCCTGTAATTTGGGCTGAATGTATTTGCAGCATCCGTTGATAAAGTTGTATAAATATCGAACGGCACATTTAATCCGGCACCATTCAACCTTCTGTCGCGCCATGCAACGGCAAGATTACCTGAAGGTGAAAAATCAGCCCAAACCTGATCCTGAACGATGCCATTATTTACGGTATCATCATTCATTCTTACAGGAGTTGCCCAGGTTTGCCCGCCGTCAGTTGATTTTGAAAGCAATACATCAAGATCGCCAAATCTTGTGTCGCACCAGCTAAGAATTACATGCCCGTTATTTACAGGATCGGCAGATAGGGTGTATGCAGGCAATTTCGCAAAAGCGGGATAAACATCGCCTGCATCATATATTTGAAATGTGTTACCCATGTCGGTTGTGGTTGCTATGTAAAATTTTTTGACAAAAAGGCTAACGTAAGACATGTAGGCAATATATACTTTGCCTTCTCCGCCAACGGAAACAGGGGCATAAGATACTTTGAACGGGCCAACCGAAAACAAACTATCATCTACCTGCTTCATAGTGCTCCATGAAACTCCGCTATCGGCGGATGTTTTTAAATAAATATGATGCTGGCCATCATAAAAGTAAGCCGACATAGATGTTACAAAAACAGTTCCGTCATTTACTCCGCCGCTATTATCAACAGCAATCCAGGGCCTGTCTATAGGCATGTCGGGTGTTTCATTTTTATCAAATACCTTATTGGGAGCATCCCATGTTAACCCGCCATCCGTAGATATTGAAAGGAATACTCCGCCAGCTGAATCAGGGCTTGTCCTGTAATCAACATATGACAAGTATGCAATCCCTGAATTGTGAAAAGCAATTATAACATCTGCCGAATTATTTATAAAAGTATCATGCGGCATAAAACCAATGACGCTCCATGTTTGTCCTTTATCAAACGATGCCCTGGTTGCTATCCAGATTTTTCCGTCCAAACGCAACCGCATCCATCCTGCTATAATATTATTCTGATTTGCAGGATTGACTGCAATGTATGGCTCACCATCAGAAAAGCTAAGATCAGAAAGATTGTAATTTGTTTGTGCTGATGTAATGCCAGTTATTGCTGAAAACAGTATAATAATGAAAAGTTGTATTGATTTCATTGCATATTTATTTTTGGCATTGTTAATTTAGTATAGTAATTTAAATTTTGAACTTAGTGAACCTTAGTGCCTGCCTTGCCGGAAAGCAGGTCTTCGTGCCTTTGTAGCTATATTTTTTTTCGACTAAGATACAAAGTCACAAAGAAACACAAAGAACTATACATTATTAACAAAGCCTTATTTTTTAAAAGTGAACCTGACAGTTATACACATGAACTTTACTTTACCCTTAATGAAAAAAATAAAAATCTGACACAGAGTATTTGTAATGGTTTAATTTTCATTTTTTTTTTGGGTCAGGGTAAAAACAAATTCCGAGCAAACAAAAATAAAAATAAACTACCACCATCAAAGATGGTGGCTTTAATAAAGTATTGAGTGCAAAGCACTCTAATAATTTCAATCCGCCGACTGGCGGATCGAACATGGAATATCGAATGATGAAGCAAAATTTTTTAATGCATACACTATTCAATATTCATCATTCGTTGTTCATTATTCGTTATTCAAAATGGCATAGCCTTACATACATCACCACCGTCATAGGCGGTGGTTTTCTATATTACAATAGAAAAAGCTATCATTCCTTAATGCCATGCAATGGTTTCCATCCGTATAAATTGAAACGATACCCTGCAGAAGTTCCCGTTAAAGTCCAGCGGAAACCCTTGCAATTGCAGGAAACCGGTATTGGGTACAGAGCATTTATTTATTCGTTATCATTCTTTTTTTAATCCTATAAACTAAAAATGTCAGCCAGGCCGATGGTTGTTTCTTTTGTCCGAAATCCCAGCCTTTCCATGCTTTCCATTCCGATTCAGGAGTAAACATCCCATTATCATCAACCTTTTGTTCAATCAAATATACAATATCTTTAAATCTCTGGTCATTTATTGCGTATTGATAATTTGACAAAGTATCGGCAAAATGAAGTATATCATACCAGATCAAAGGGGCTTTTAATTTTCTGAAATCTGTGCCCATGTAAAACATATATGGATGCAAACTATTACTTTGTTCCCATAAATTCAATAATGAATCTATTGATTTTTGGGCATAGTCCGAGTTTTTGTCAGTATCAAAGAGATTGATCAACTTTAACATTATCATGGTGGCATACGGACAAGGGTCATCCTTTCTGCCGGGTCCTCGGAATTTTCCTAATTCTTTTGAAACCGCACACGGGTATCCGTTGTCTCTGCACAGTTTGATTAAATAATCTTTAGCTTTAACAATATATTCATTATCAATTAGTCCAAATTTTGTAAGACTATAAACAATTATTGGAGCATCACATAACGCCCATGCATATTGGTCATGGCCTGTTCCTCCAAAATGAACAGGAATATTCATGGGTAGCTGAAAAGGGCCCTCGGCTGAAATGTGTTCTAAAATCTTATTAATAACAATTGAAATCCCGGAATCATCTTTTTTAAAACCTAAATCTGCAATGAATGATAGTTTATGATATGACTGGTTTGCACTTTTATGACTACTCAAAACAGTTCCCGGCCAACCAGTTAATTCAGTTATCAATGAATTGACTTTGGGATGAATAATCATTTGCTCTCTGGCAGATATTACATCAGACGAATCAAGAGGTTCGCCTAATAAGTCAACTCTTGTCCTATACTCAGTCCAGGGTTCACTATTCAATAACTGTTTCGTAATCTCAGTATCCATGTGCTGTTTTATTGCAACGAACGACCGGTTCTGGTGCGAGGCGGGACGAAGGACGTGGCTTGTTTTGATGTCCCGCTTGACTGTCCAGCGGACAAAACACACGCTTGCCAGCATAAAGTTAGCATTTCGTGTATTAGTAATTCAAGTTGAAAATTATTTTAATATTATCCATAACCTTGTCAGAAAGATTTTTGGGTAGTTCACCAACTTTCCTTATAAGTCTTTTATTGTCGATTGCTCTAATCTGGTCAATCATTATATCACAGTCTTCTTTAACTTTTGCTGTTCCTTTTTTTATATGCACTCTTAAGATGTCACTTTGGGGTTGCACATTTGTTGTTATTGGACAAATTAAAGTCGAAGGATGAGTTTTGTTTAGTAAATCTGTCTGAACAATAAGTATTGGCCTTACTTTGCCAGTCTCTGTACCATGTCTTGGGTCAAGATTAGCAACCCATATTTCATATTGTTTAATTGTCATAGTCGTCCAGATTTTCAAATTCCGCGAGCACTTTCATTGATTCCTCTTGTACCAGTTTAGATTCAATTTCAAGTCTTTTTCCAAGGAATCTTCTTCTCTGAAGTCTATTGTAGTATAGCAAAGCTTCATTAATGTAGCGATTGCGAGGCTTTTTAAGTTTGGTGACTACTTGTTCTGTCTCTTGAAAAATGGAATCGTCAAGTTTTAAAGAAAGTGTTTTCATTGTAGATTTTTTTTAGTATATCACAAAAGTATATACTAATATGGAATTATGCAAATATTTTACAAATTATTTTTTTGTCAGCCGATTATACATGAATGCTAACTCGTTTATGCTGCCTTATATTTACACATATCCCATTCACGTTTTTTGCATATGTGCACTTTTGTTGCTTTTTATATATCCGTTTGCAATTACCTGCATTACTGAGTCATTCAGGCGTGATTATTAGTTTACACCAAAGATGTTAAAGATAATAATCAAAAAAATAAAAAGCTTTATGAAAAGCGAAATAAAAATTTACGATTTATGCCGAAGGCTTTCCTTAGGAACGATTAACGGGTTATGCCGAAAGCATCCCTTCGGGACGATTGCAGTTTTTCCCTGCTTCCCTATTTTACTATTAAATAATGACCACGAATGACACAGCGAAGCAGCAAACTTGTCTACCGATAGGTGGATGACAAGGAATGATGATTGATGATTAACGATAGGCGATTTCAGATTTTCCTATTTCACTATTGACTATTTTTAAAAAATCCGTTTTTAATCTTCACCCCCGTTAAAATCTTCGTTGCCTTCATAGGATTTATTTTTATCCTTGGTTTTAATCTTGCCCATCTTATAGATGAATCCCAGGTAAACAACTCTTGATTCCCTCTTGCGCAACATATGGATTGTAAAATTGCTTCCGCTGCGCTCCATGTTGAACTGCTGTGTATTGAAAATATCGCTCATGCGCAAAGTAATGCTGGCTTTCTTATTCATGATCTCTTTTTTCAGGGCAAGGTCGGCAAAATACATGGCTTTCATAGTTCCCTGCAACTGGGCCATAGGACCGCGGTAATTTCCGGTAAGCTGAATATCCAGATTTTTTGGAAGGAACAACATGAAATTAATTTTTGCTGTCCAGCTGTAGTTGGAGTTAGTGAGTTCTTCTCCTTCCTCAGAACCTTCCATTATGGTTCTGAAATAACTGAAAGTGGTATTGACCTTCCCCCATTTCATTATTTCCTGAGAAAAAATAAATTCAAGGCCGTAGGAAATTCCGGCAGAAATGTTTTGCTGAGTGATGTTCTGAATACCGGCGCTGTCAATAAATACATAACGCTGTATGGCATCGTTGATCTGCTTATAGAACAAAGAGGAGTTCAGTGAAGTTTTATCCCAGTATTTAAGATGCCCGAGCTCGTATGAGTCGATATATTCAGGCGTGAGATAGGGATTTCCGTAATGGCGGAAACCGGGTTCTGAGGCGTCAACAAAAGGATTCAGCATATAATAGGAAGGCCTGCTTACCCTGCGGCTGTAGCTTAACTGAAAAGAATTATCGTTCTTTAAATTCAGGTTGAGGTGCAGCGTGGGGAACAAACTGAAATAATTTTTTTCATACACCGAATCCATGGTCTTCTGCTCCGATGTTGTTAATGCCTGTTCGGCGCGAAGGCCCGCTTCAAATTCGAAAATGCCTATGGTGTTGGAGTAGGTTGTATAAAATGAATGCAATTGCTCATCATAAAGAAAGCGGTTGCTGAGCAGGGAATCATCGGTCCATGTACCTGTCGAATCAGAATAATTCTGGAAAGAATAATCATTGTCTATATGGCGGATGATGCTTTTTGCACCGGCTTCAAGCTGGCTGTTTTTATTGAAAGGATATACATAATCGGCCTGGAAAGTAGAACGACTGCTTTTATCATCGGTTGCATTGTGCTGGCGTACGGGCATTCCGGAAGGGGTAATAAAGTCGAGAAGATAATATTGCCATGACTGGTCTGATTCTTCGGTTTCACCCGATGTTGAATAAATGGCATCGAATGTCAGTGATTCTCCTTTCAGGGCAAAGGTTCGTTTGTAGCTCAGCATGTAATCCATCGAATTTTCATCGCCTGCTTCACCGTTATCATTTTCATAATAGGAAGTAATAAGTTCGTTATAATCAAACTCGCTGCTTTTACTGTATTCGTTATCATTGCTGTTGTTCATGCCGTACAATCCTGAAACGGTCAAAGTGTTCTTGTCATTTATATAGAAATCAGTACCCAGTTTGAAACTGTGCGATATTCTTTTTCTCAGGGAATTCTCATCCTGCTGAAGATAGGATACTGTGTCGTTAAGAAAGGTAGTCCTGTCAAAATCAGACCAGCCTTTAGAATGATTTGATCTGCCATCGTAGTTGGCGAATAAATTAATTTTGCCTTTGCTGTAATTCAGGGCAACCGATCCGCTGTATTTATCGCCTGTTCCTGCATTTATGGTGAAAAGTCCGTTATAGCCTCTTTCTTTTTTCTTTTTCAGGATGATGTTAATGATTCCCGTCATGCCATCAGGATCGTATTTTGCCGAAGGGTTGGAAATGATCTCAATGCTTTCAATAGAACTTGCAGGAATTTGTTCCAGAATGGCTGAACGGCTCATCCCGGTGAGTCCGGATGGTTTTCCATCAACAAGCACGGTAACGTTTGAACTTCCTCGCATGCTGAGGTTGCCGTCAAAGTCAACAGTAACCGAAGGAATAGTCAGCATTACATCTACAGCACTTCCCCCGGCGCTTACAAGTGCTTTTTCAACATTAATTACTTTTTTGTCGAGCGAGAATTCAACGGCATTCTTTTTTTCTTTTATTTCAACAGCATCGAGCATGGATGAGGAAGGCGCCAGCCTGATTGTATCAATTTTTTTTACGGGATCGCTTGCTGTTACAACAATGTCGCTTATTTTTTGCGGCTTGTGCCCGATAAGGTTCACAGCGATATAATAATTTCCGAAAGGGACTTTTTCGAGCTTAAATTTTCCGAGCGAGTCAGAAATGCCACCGGTTACCAGTGTTGAATCAGTTGTTTTATTCAGGATGATATAAACGTATTCAACAGGTTTCAGCGTAACGGAATTAATAACGATCCCGGTGAGTGTTCCCGAACCATTACCCGTTCCGCTATAATTGCCATACCCTGTATGCCGCGAGTTCACGGCAGGAAATGAAAGAAGAAATAAAAAAAGGCAGACAATTCTTCTCAGTTGTTGAAAGGTATTCATTGAAGTCATGATTAAAATATTTTATTAAAAAACTGAAATTTAGACTCTGTACTTTTTAATTACTTGCAGGGTTGAATTGTTAAAATAAAGTTAAGATATATTATAGCTACTCAACAATAGTTTTCTTCATTAATTATTGCCACGAAGTACGAAAAAATACGAACTTACAAAGAAATTATCATTTCGTATGTTCGTACCAATTCGTACTTCGATGAGGTAAAGTAGTTACTATTTATTTTTCGGCAATGTTCATTTCGTCTATGAGCCATGTT